>NZ_JAFIRA010000003.1 GCF_022848905.1 Thermostichus vulcanus str. 'Rupite' | reverse complement strand
TCACCTGTAACCGCGATCCTGAACCAACCATGGCGTCTCGGAAGCAGCATGACCAGCGTACCTATCGAATCGAATTCAAAATACACACGTACTGCTATGTCACCGATTAGTTTTGTCAGTCAACCAGGGTTCAAACTCAATCAATATCCTCACTCTTATCCTGCCACCGATCCATGACTCGCTGGGCCGCAAAAGCTTGAGAGGTATTCCCTGCTTATCAGTTATCTTGCTCAAATGTTGTGAATTAATCGGAAATCCTTTGTTTTTTATATTACTAAATAGACGCGACTCAAAGTTCTCATAAGCTACTTGCACACAAGAGCTAACAAATTCCTGTAAATAAATAAGACAGCCTCCGACATCAAGTACAGCTCCGGGCGATCCAGCAGCCTCAGTAAAGCTATCATGAACAGTTATAGAATCATTATCTGACAAGATTTTTCTCCCAATCAGCAGCCATGACCTTATTATTCACTATCTTTCCGAATATCATCCAAAGGGGATCCACTACTTGAAGCAGAAGTTCCGACAGCCTCCGGCTCAAACTGCACCGAAATGCGCAACCTAACTTTGTCTTTCTCCCATTCTTTTTTCCCAGGGATGAGTAACTGACAGGCAAGACCCTGTTCGAACCACTTAGCCTCTTGCAACAAAGTCTCTTCAGGCTTGGGAGCAAAGAAGCTACTGGCAATGTTGATCAAGTCGTCTGGTGAAAGGATCCCTGTAGCTCTCAATGCAGCAATAAACAATCGATTCAGCTCGTCTTCCTTAACCAAATCGTCTTGGGCTGCTTTAAGCAAGTTAGCAATCTTAAAGGTTTTCTCCCCAATTGAGAGGATCCCTTCGGGAAATTGTTGTAGCTCTATCGGTTTAGAAGGCATAACCCAACCCAAATGAGTAAGGAAACAAGATACTCAGAAGCTCATATATTCTATCGCAAGTCATCAAGAATACCATCTAACTCTGGGAAAGACTCGGTTCCCAGATCTACAGGAACAGAGTCTACAGTCTGATTCATCTCACCCTCGGGTGGACTCACCAAAGTTTCAATCGTACCCTTAAACGAGGATGACTCAAGGGATCCCATCATAGGCAGCATCTCCCGATTTAAACCTAGGGCTTGCAAGCAGAGATTGATAGCAGAAACAGCTTGGTTATATCTATCTATGTTCATCTCTAGTTCCTTCAGCCGCTGCTCATTCAGAGCAATTTTCTCTTTTGCCTCTTTCTTGAGTGTTTCCTCCATGAACTGCTTTGCTTCTGGATATCTTTGTAAAATCTCATCGGCAACTTGCTTGGCAATAGGTAACAGTTGAGTTTTTAGAGTGTTATTTGTCTCTTGGCGAAAGTTGGAACGTACGGTCTGATTAATTTTTGGTTCAAAGTCTAGCTTTAGTAACTGTCGGATCGCTGCTTCAGCATCTCGAATAGCAGAAATATCGTAGGATTGAGATGTTTGTCTCAAGACTTCACGGAACTGATAGATTGAAAAAGTTCCTTCATCATAAAAACGGGGACTTTCTCGTACGTACCGATCACATTCTTTGCGAGCACCGTTAATTAATGAGTTGCGAGTAATTTCCTCAACAAGCAATAATTTTCTTTCTAGGTCATTGTCGGATCCCAATAGACGGAATAATTGCTTATAGTAGTTGGAGTTGCGAACTCGATCGTTGAGGCGACGGAAAAAACTCTCAACAACAGTATTAGCAGATTCCACTAGAATATCTTCTAGTTCGTTGGATAAGTAGTAAAAAGCCTCGACTAACACCGCCAATAATGGAGCTGTAGAATTACGAGGATGACTACGAATAGCCCGACTGTAAACATCATCTACTGAGAAGGTGTCTAGAAGTTCATCTAGCCTACGCACCATCTTAGATTGCAACTTGCGGAAGTCAGCCTCAAATTCCTTATCTGTGCCATCAATAACCTCATTGACCATAATCTGAATATGTTCATTAAATTCTCGCCCAATATTTGTCAGCTCCTGGTTGATTAGCATCAGTTCGTGTGCAATCATGCCTTCCACTTCTCGAGGCTTGCTATCCAAATCTCGGTATAAATCTAAGTAAGACTTTCTTAGCTCAATACATAAGGGTTGCAAGTCATTCGCCAGTGCTGAAAATAACTGCGGGCGCTTCTCTTCGGTAAGGTAACGAGTGATCCCCAAACGGAATTCCTCAATACCACTATCTTTAATCATGTGTTCAATCAAAGGCTTGCCCCATTCCCTTAAAATTCGGACATAGTTGTCCAAAGGTGTTTCGTATCCATGTATCGAAGGTCGAAATATGGATCCTACTAATTTTCCTGAGCCACAGTACTTGTTGAACTCACTGACGAATTGTGGCGTTTCCTCTTCCCCACCCAATCCCTTGATGCTTTCTGCAAAGATAGTGTCTAATCCAAAACGATCCTCGGGAGTAGTTGTCTTTAGCTGGGATCCATAGAATCCAAGCAGACCGCTGGTCTTAAATATGCGAAGTTGTCGGAACTGTTGATTAATAATACTATCCAGTCTTTGCCTAAGTTGGGCATTGTACCAGGTTTCATCAATTCGATTAAATACATAAAACACTCGATCTCGAATACTAGCATTAGCTTGTATATGTTCAATTAGATCAGTTTCCTCCTGTGTCAACTCCCCGGTTGCTGCAGACTTTAGAACACAAATTACCGCTGAAGTATCTGGATCTGCAATCTTTTGATAGGTTCTCTCAGCATCGGCTTTGACCGGAGCGTCTATTCCTGGAGTATCGACTATAACGTTGCCATCCTTGAGCAATGGATGATGACAGTAGTACTCTACTTTCCGAAGGACTGCGCTGTTTGCCCCGCGCCGAGCAAAGCTTGCAGCTTCCTTTAGGTTGCTAAAGTTAAATTGCTCCATCGAGAAAATTTTGTTCTCAGTAGGATGGATGCTTGCACGGTTCTGTTGAAAACCCTCAATGAGCAGGCCAAGCGCATCCGCCTGCTTAGCTCGTTCTGACTTACTCTTGCCACCCTCCTGTTGAATGATGGTCTCAGTTTGCTCTTTCAGCGACTTGAGAGCTGCGTTTTCCAATTGGGCCGGAGGAGACAACAAATTTAACCGTGTACAAAAGGCCGTGATTTGTTCGCGCACCTGATGTTCACTCAGAAAAGTGAGAACAACCCTCTCCTCAGAGGGCTCTGCATAGGCAATGTAACACTCAGTTCCGGTCGCGTGGCCTTCCGCACTATACAGAAGCTCCCTTTCCAACAAGGCATTAATCAGCATGGATTTACCCGCACTGAAAGCACCTGCGAAGACGATCTCGAACGTTGGAGAAATGGCTTTACTAAGGGAGGATTGAATCCGGGTAGTATCTTGCTTGCCTTGAAGGATGGGATCCTGGTGCCAGAGTTGCAGGATGGTTTCAACCTGCTCTTTCAAGTTCTCACACTGAGGCAGGAGCTTTACAGACATAGAGACCACCACAGACGCTGATCGGATTATAGGCGGAACTTCCTTCGCCTTGAAGTGTAGATTCCTACGCTATTTCTCTGAATCTCTGGTTTTGTTGTAGATTTTTTAGTTAAAACCACCTAGTTAAGCTTTTGAATCGGGGCAATCCGGGGATCCAAAATTTTCTGCTGACCGATCCCTGGGAACTTCACCGCAATCGTGACCCGTTCGCCGCTGCCAAAGACATGGGTAATGTGTCCCCGCCCAAACTGCGGATGCTCCAGGCGATCCCCGATCGACCACTGTTCCGAGCGAGAATGCCGCGCTGCTGGCCGTGCTTTGGGTGTAGCGGAGATGGGGAGGGTAGTGCCGCGGGAGAGTGGACGGGGAATGGCACCCGGTTTGTCCAATTCGATCAATTCCTTGGGCAGCTCACTTAAAAACAATGAAGGGATAGCGGCTTCTCGATTACCGTACAAGCGTCGTTCACTGGCGTAACTGAAGAACAGTTGCTCTCTTGCGCGGGTGATGCCCACATAGCAAAGTCGGCGTTCTTCCTCCAAAGCAGCGGGATCCTCCAAAGCCCGAAAATTGGGGAAAAGCCCTTGCTCCATGCCCACCAGAAAAACCACTGGGAACTCCAACCCCTTGGAAGAATGTAAGGTCATTAGAGAGACTTTTTCCGAACCTTCTTGTAAGTTATCCAAATCAGAAGCTAGAGACACATTGCTCAAGAATGCCTCCAGACTGGGATCCCCTTGTTCCTCTTCAAACTGGCGAGCTGCATTGTAGAGTTCCATCACATTTCGGGCTCGTTCTTCTGCCTCTTCTGTGGCTTGAGCTTTCAAATCTTCCAGGTATCCAGAATCTCGTAACAGCCCTTCCAAAATCTCCGTAGCCTTCGCCTGAGCAAGCTGTTGATGCCAGTGTTCCAACAGTTGAACGAACTGGATGACAGGTTTGGCTGAACGCCCTGCCAATGTGTGAATTGAAGTCTCATCACTAAGGATTTCCCACAAGGGCACATTTAAGGTGGCAGCGGCTTGGGTTAATTTATCAATCGTCGATTTGCCAATTCCCCGTCGGGGCACATTGATGATTCGCAATAGGCTGAGAGAATCGGCTGGATTGACCACCGCCCGCAAATAAGCCACCACATCCTTGATTTCTTTGCGATCGTAAAACCGCTGACCACCCACAACAATGTAAGGGATCCCCCAGCGCATCAACACTTCCTCAAAAGGACGGGATTGAGCATTGGTACGGTAGAGGATAGCAAAATCTCCCCAGGAGACATCGGGATCCTTATTTTCCAGACGTTTGATGGCATTGACTACAAATTCTGCTTCCGCCATCTCGTCGTCCGCTTGATAGCAAAAGATCGGATCCCCTTGAGAACGTGTGGGTTTAAGGACTTTCTCAATCCGTTCGGTGTTGTTATCAATTAAGGCATTAGCTGCTTGCAAAATTGTGGCTGTGGATCGATAATTCTCCTCAAGCTTCACCATTGTGCGGGTATCGTCATCCGGTAAACCATCGCCAAAAGCTTCTTGAAACTCCATCAAGATCGTGAAGTCAGCCCCGCGAAACTTGTAGATACTTTGATCTGCGTCTCCCACCACGAAGATGGAGCGGTTTTGCCAGTTCAACTTTGATTTTTGCATCTCGCCGTTGGTGGTCAGGAGTCGAATCAGTTCATACTGAGTACGGTTGGTGTCTTGGTATTCATCCACTAGAATGTGGCGAAAACGTTGATGCCAGTAGGCCAATACCTGTTCGTTTTGGCGAAACAGTTGCACAGGGATCCAGATCAGATCATCAAAATCGAGACCATTATTGGCAGCCAGCTGATCCTGATAAACCTCGTAGACCTGAGCAATGGTACGACCGCGGAAATTGGGTTGATGATGTTCTAGATCGGCAGGAGTCCAGCCTTGATTCTTAGCATTGCTGATGGCGTAGCGAACTGACTTTGGATCAAATTTTCGGTCATCTAAATTAAGCTGCTTCGTCACGATCTCTTTTATCAGTGACTGTACGTCTGATTCATCAAAAATCGAGAAATTACGTGTCCATTTGCGTCCCTTGGGATCCTGATACTTTTCAATATCCAGCCGTAGGATCTGAGAAAATAAGCTATGAAAGGTGCCAACCCAGAGGGGTTTGATGATCCGTTGGTAAACCCTGGATTTGAGCCGGGTTGCCTGAGCTGGCTCCAACTGCGCCAAAGGGATCCCGAATTGTTCATGGGCTTCCTGCTCCGCAAAAAGCTGCTCAATGCGCTCTTTCATCTCACGGGCTGCTTTGTTGGTGAAGGTCACCGCCAAAATTTCTGCCGGATCCACTTGATGTTGGCGAACCAGATGGGCAATACGGTGAGTGAGCGCGCGTGTCTTGCCGGAACCTGCCCCAGCCACTACCAGCAATGGGCCACAAAAATGTTGCACCGCCTGGCGTTGAGAGGGATTGAGGGCATCCAACAGAGAGACTTGAGTCATGACGTAGAGCATACCGGAAACTGCCTTCTATTATGGGCATAAGCCTCCAGGGCCACCAACCACAAAAAGAGGCTCCCATCCAGTGGATCCTCAGGGAAGATGCGTTAAGATTTGGCCGGTTGTAGTCAGGGATCCCTGTTCGATTGCCATGAACTTACTTTTGAAAAGGTGTCAACCCATCCTCTGCTGGTATCAAAATTTCCTCCGAGCCCCAAATCATTGGATTAGATGCCCTATTCATTTGCTAGCAAGTTTGACCTTACTTCAGTGGGTCGCAGCACAACCTGTTAGCGCCAGTAGTTGCCCAAATAAGGGTAGTCAGGGATCCCTAACCTTTACGATAGAAAATGTATTCGGAGGCACAGTAGATTTGGGTCAGTACGATGGTATACAAGCCTTGATTCTAACCAATGGCCGTACTCGATCCGAATCGGAATCTCTTTCCAAAAGTTTGGCGTTGGAGTTTGGGCAAAACCCGCGTCTACGACAAATTGTTTTGGTGGATGGCCGAGGATTGGTTCTCTTACAGGACTTTGTGTTGCAGTTCATCCGCGAGAGCGTACCGACGGATCCCCGGTTGGTTTCTCAATATGTATATGTTGCAGTTGATTTTGAGGGAGAAACCGTTCAAGGAATCCAGGAAGTTGTCTCAGAAGCTATTCCAGGAATCGATTTGCGACAACAGGCGGCTTTGCTCCTCCTAGATGGAGAGGGATCCCCGATTGGAGGATTCAAAAATTTGGATCAATCGAATCTCAAAATTCGCCAGTGCATTCGCACCTTGATTTACTAAAATCTACTCAGCTCTCAAGGCTCAGCTTAGTAGAGAAAAGTTTCCGAAACCCCATTTACCGACACGGTATACTCCCCACGAGGTAATCCTTCTATCGGCAACTGGAAGGCAACTTCAAAAGGGGCTAAAACTTGGATACACACCACATCAGCAGGGCGAAGGGTTTCCAAGGTAACGGTAAACTCCCGAGTCGCTGGTGCAGCAGTGATGATGGGCTCTTGCAGTTGAGTACAGGGATCCCCAACAAAACCTTGCACTTCTACCGTAACTTGAGGAGGTTCGGATGTCAGGATAAAAATTTCAACGGAGTTGACCGTGGCTAAACCCTGAATATCCGGTCTGGGGCTAACGGTTCCAGTAGAGGAAGAACAAGCACTGATGGCGAACAGGGATCCGATTATCCAGCCAGATATTCGATTCATGTTTTCTACTTTCCCAATCAACTCGATAGCAACGATTCTCTACGGGCAGTGTATCCGGCCTGCCGTAAGGCTTCAACGGTAGCTTGAGCATTCTTGACACAAAATTGGGATCCCATCCGTACCCAAACTTTGTGTGGATTAGCGGAGATAGCAGCTACAACAGGTGTACGGTTTTCTTCCTTAACTTCTGAGCGTTGTTGACTAATCAAAGTTTGTAAACGGTAGCGATCTTCCAAGGTTCCGGCAGAGTGAAAAGGAATTTCTACCGTCACCCAATCCACTGACTCAACTGGTTGAACCTCCTCCACAATCAGCTGCACCTGTTCATCCCGTTGATCCACCTTCGCCCAAAACAACAGTCGTTGATCTATCGCTAGGAGATTTTGTAAGCGTTCATAAGTTTTGGGAAAGATCACCCCTTCACAGCTGCCGGTCAGATCTTCCAATTGCAAAATGGCCATGCGATCCCCTTTCTTGGTTGTTATATTTTTAATAGAGGTGATTAAAGCAATAATATTAACAGTAGCATCAGCGGCATAATTTCCAATGTCAGATAGGTTAACTGGCGCCAATAACCGTGCTTGCTCTTGAATCCGACGCAAAGGGTGATCCGAAACATAAAAGCCCAGCAGTTCCCGCTCTAGTTTGAGCTTTTCTTGTGGGGGAAAATCTTCCGTAGCTGGTCCACGGGGAGCCTCAACGAATCCATTACCATTACTACCACCCCCCCCCAATAGATCAAGCAGACTGGCTTGACCAATGGCTTTAGACTTGGCTCTGTCTGCTGCCCAACTCAGGATCGGATCCAAATCCGCGATCAACTGTTTCCGATTGGAGGAAATTTGATCAAAAGCGCCTGAATGAATCAGAGCCTCTATAGCACGTCGGTTAACAGTGCGGAGATCAACTCGCTCACAGAAATTGGCCAGAGAAGCAAAAGGCCCTTCCACCTGACGTGTAGCGAGGATATTTTGAATAGCACCTTCCCCAACATTTTTCACGGCGCCCAAACCAAACAAAATACTGCTGCCTTGGGGGGTGAAGTCCAGCCCGGAGCGGTTGATGTCCGGCGGCTGAATTTGGATCCCAATCGATAGACAATAAGTAATATATCGTTGAACTTTATCCTGATCCCCTCCCACCGAAGAGAGCAAAGCTGCCATATATTCTGTGGGGTAGTTAGCCTTGAGATAAGCCGTTTGGAAGGTTATGAAACCATAGGCTGTAGAATGAGACTTATTAAAGCAATACTCTGCGAAGGCAACCATTTGATCAAACAGTTCTGTAGCCACTGATTTGCTAACACCGCGCTCGGCAGCCCCTTGCACAAATTGCTCACGGTGTTTTTCCATCTCAGAAACTTTCTTTTTCCCCATTGCCCGCCGTAACAAATCCGCTTGGCCCAAGGTATAGCCAGCCATATCCTGGGCAATCCGCATGATCTGCTCCTGATAGAGAATGGCTCCGTAGGTATCTTGAAGAATGGGTTTGAGAAGATCATGAGCATAGGTGACCGGTTTGCGCCCATGTTTGCGATCGATAAAGTCCGGGATCATGCCCGTATCCAAAGGACCTGGTCGATACAAAGCCAACACCGAAGAAATATCTTCTAAATTAGAAGGCTTGAGATCTCGAACCACCTGTTTCATGCCCGAAGACTCCAGTTGGAAGATCCCCTCCAGCTCACCTTTTTCCAAAATTTGGTAGGTTTTCTCGTCGTCTAGAGGCAAGTTATCCAGATCTATATCAACACCATTGTGTTCTTTGATCAGCTCCACTGAGCGCTGAATCATCGTCAGGTTTCGCAACCCCAAAAAGTCCATTTTTAACAAACCTAAGGACTCAATATCTTCCATCGAATATTGGGTAATAATTTGGCCTTCATTGTTGTACTGCAACGGCACAATCTCATCCAAGGGATCCTTGGCAATGACAACCCCAGCAGCATGAACTCCAAAGGTTTTGTTGGTACCCTCTAGTAGGCAAGCCAACTCAATCCAGCGCTGGGTTTTAGGATCCTTCTCATATTTTTCCTTGAACTCGGGGGCAGGAGTATTCTCGCTAATCATTTCTTTTAGCTTGGCGGGTTTACCCCGAGAAACTGGGATCAACTTCGCCATTTTGTCTGCTTCTGCGTAGGGAATATCCAGAACTCGCCCCACATCCTTAAGAATTGCTTTAGAAGTCATGCGGTTGAAGGTGATGATCTGGGCTACCCGTTCCTGACCGTATTTTCGGGTAACATAGTCGATCAACTCTCCACGTCGTTCAATGCAAAAATCAGTATCAATATCCGGCATTGATTTCCGTTCTGGGTTCAAAAAGCGCTCAAAAAGCAACCCATATTTGACAGGATCAATGTTAGTAATTTTTAGGGCGTAAGCTACCAGGGATCCTGCTGCTGAACCTCGCCCCGGCCCCACTGGGATCCCTTGCTCACGGGCATAGCGAATGTAGTCCCAAACCACCAAAAAATAGGTAGAAAATCCTTTTTGCTGAATGATGTTTAGCTCAAAGCGTAGCCGCTCTTGATACTCTTTGGGAATTTGATCCGGTTGTTCAGATCCCGTGCGCTGTTGTAATCCTTGCCAGGCCAGTTCAGTCAGGTAGCTATCGGCAGAATGACCCTCTGGGACAGGATAGTCGGGAATGCGCATTTCTCCGAATAGGTCATAGCTTTGAATTTTCTCCATCACCTTCAGAGTATTGGAGATCGCTTCATCAATAACAGCTTGTTCGAGATGATCCCGACACAACAGGCGCATTTCTTCTGGACTCTTTAAATATTCGGTGCCGCTGTAACGAAGTCGGTTGCTTTCCGTAATAGATTTGCCGGTTTGAATGCAGAGAAGAGCATCGTGGGCTTCCACATCCAGACAGGAGATGAAGTGGCTATCATTGGTAAGAATGAGCGGGATCCCTAGTTGACGGGCAATGCGCACCAATTGCACATTCACAAAGCGATCCTCTTGGGATCCGTGATCCTGAAGCTCAATGTAGTAATCCTCCCCGAACTGCTCCTGATACCAAGCGGCAATTTCACGAGCAATTTCGGTTCGCCGCTGCAAAATCGCCTGGGGAACTTCTCCCGCTAGACAACCGCTGGTGACGATGAGCCCTTCTTTGTACTGCACCAAATATTCTTTGTTGATGCAGGGACGAGAAAAAATCCCCTTGCCTTGGGTGCCTTGCAGATGAGAAATGGTGGTCAATTTGACCAGGTTTTTATAGCCTTGAGTATTTTTGGCCAAGACAATTTGGTGATAGCGCGGGTATTTTCGCGTCTTATCCGTGATGTCGCCGTTGATCACGTACATCTCGTTGCCGATGATCGGGGTGATCCCTTTGGCTTTGCACAGTTTCACCAGTTCTATAGCTCCGTACATCACCCCATGGTCGGTGAGGGCAATACCAGGTAGGCCCATGGCCGCCACTTCCTCAATCAAGCGGGGTAACTGGCTAGCCCCGTCCAACAGACTGTATTCACTGTGCAAGTGCAAGGGAACAAAGGTCATGTCAACGCTATGGATAGTGGGATCCCCCTCAACGTTAACCCAATTTGCGAACCCCCCGTCAGCATGCCAAGCTCACTAGAGTAGAGCCGATCCTTATTCCCAGAATCCCCATGGATGCCCCCATTCGCCTCACCCAGTACTCCCACGGCGGCGGCTGTGGTTGCAAAATTGCTCCCGCTCAGTTGCAACAGATTCTTAAAGATATGCCTTTGTTGGCTCCCAACCCGGCGCTACTGGTGGGATCCGAAACCAGCGATGATGCTGCTGTTTATCGGCTGAACGACACCCAGGCCCTGATCTTGACCACCGATTTTTTCATGCCGATTGTCGATGATCCGGTGGATTTTGGCCGCATTGCCGCCACCAACGCCCTTTCCGATGTATATGCGATGGGGGGGACACCGATTTTGGCTTTGGCGGTTTTGGGTATGCCGATCAACACCCTGCCGATGGAGGCCATTCAAGGGATCATGGCGGGGGGAATCAAGGTCTGTCAGGAGGCCGGGATCCCCTTGGCGGGAGGACACTCCATCGATTCTCCTGAGCCGATCTTTGGGTTGGTGGCAGCAGGCTTGGCCCATCCTGACCACATTCGTCGCAATGCCACCGCACAACCGGGGGATGATCTGATCTTGACCAAACCGCTTGGGATTGGCGTCATGACCACAGCCCTGAAAAAAGGCCAATTGAGCGATGCAGGCTATGGGCAGGTGTTGCAGGTGATGACCCAACTGAATCGCATCGGATCCCAATTGGCACAGCGACCCGAGATCCACGCCATGACGGATGTAACAGGGTTTGGGCTACTGGGCCATTTGCTCGAAGTCTGTCGCGGCTCGAGAGTGGGGGCAACGCTGGATCTGTCCTCTATCCCTTGCTTAGCGGAAGCGATCTCCCTTGCCAAAGCAGGGATCTTTCCAGGAGCCGCTCGTCGCAACTGGCAGGGTTACGAGGGTGTACAGGCAGAATCCCTTGTCGAGTGGCAGCAATTGCTGTTGGCGGATCCCCAAACCAGCGGCGGTCTCCTGTTGGCGGTGGATCCGAGCTATACCTCAGCCTTACTCCAGGAACTCCAACTTGCCGGATATTCCCAAGCCCGCCACATTGGCCGTTGCGAAGCAGGGGATGCAAGAATCTATACAATTGGCAAGGACTTCGCGGCAACTTTATAGCCAATCAGTAGGATAAAAGAAGGAAAAATCAAGTCTGGCTCCTCCCTAAATGAAGATTGCGTTAAGCTGCTCCTCAGAACTTAAAGGTTTCATGTAAAGAGAGAGTGGGGTGGGGTATCCTAGACACTATGAGCGAACCTTCTCCCAACCACAGCCTGGTTAAGCGGGTTGAGCCAGGGCAGTTAATTCGGAGCCTCAGCAGTGGGCAGCTGCTGATGCTGGATCCACAGCGGCCCAATGCCTTGATTATCTGCAAAACCTTTCATGCTGAGTTTGCTGGGCCAGGGGCGGCGGTCGGGGGGCCATTGGATGTGGAATCTGGAACTGTTCTGCCGATTGGAGATGTGGCGTTGCTGCATCCGCAAAATCATCAGGAACGGCAAAATGCTTATTCTAAGCGGCTACATTGGATGCGCTGGTTACAACAAATTACGGATAATCCTCTCCCAGCTCAGCGGGCCCGCGTATTGCTGTTTAGCTTAGAAGAGTTTTTCTCCACTGATCTGGTCAGCCAGTTGCCGGACGATATCCTGGCCCGTCTAGTGGGGGTGTTGCCGCAGACGATCACTGCTGCCCGGATGGAAATGATGGCCCTCTACAGCCCCAGTTACTCTTTGGCAGGTTAGAGGGACTTCTCAACTTCAGCTACAGTAAAGACCAAAAGACCAGTTTTAGGCTGGCTAACAGCGCTCACGGGATCCTTGCCTCATGCAGTGGTGGAAACGGCTTCGCCAAAATCGATGGGCCCAAATCGGAGCCTGGATTCTTTTGCTCTTCTACACTTGTGCCATTTTTGCCGAGTTTATTGCCCCCTATAACCCCTTGCAATCCCAAACACAGGGATCCCTGCTGCCCCCTACTGCCATTCACTTTTGGGATGAGTCTGGCACTTGGCTGGGGCCCCATGTGTATCCAACCCGCCAGGGGCCGGTGGATTTGCAAACGGGCGAACGTCCTCTTTTGGTGGATACCAGCCGTCCTGCCGGGATCCGCTTTTTTGTAGAGGGGGCTCCCTACCGTTGGTTGGGCTTGATCCCATCCAATCGCCACTTATTCGGAACCATTCCACTGCGTCCTGAGCCAGATTTACCGGATTCACCAGAAGAGGGATCCCCAGCCGCAGAAGATCTCCGGGTGGGTCGGTTGAACCTGCTGGGCACCGATGATCAAGGCCGTGATTATTTCAGCCGTCTGATTTACGGCGGACGCATCAGCCTGTTTATTGGCTTGGTGGGGATCGGCATTTCTTTCCCAATGGGTCTGTTGGTGGGGGCAATATCCGGCTATTTCGGCGGTTGGGTGGATACACTGTTGATGCGGCTGGCGGAAGTGTTGATGTCGATTCCCACCCTTTACCTGTTAGTCTCCTTGGCGGCGGTGTTGCAGCGGAACCCCCTGACGGGCGTACCTTTTACCAATGCAGAACGTTTTCTGGTGATTGTGGTGATCGTCTCGTTTGTCGGCTGGGCGGGTTTGGCCAGGGTGATTCGCGGGCAGGTGCTGTCGTTGCGGGATCGAGACTTTGTGCAAGCCTCACGGGTGGCAGGGGCGGGATCCCTGTATTTGATGGTGCGCCATATTTTGCCGCAAACAGCCACATATGTGGTGATCTCCGCTACCCTGGCGGTTCCGGGCTACATTGTGGCGGAGTCGGTATTGAGCCTGATTGGCTTGGGGATCCAACAACCGGATGCCTCCTGGGGCAATATGCTCTCCCTGGCCACCAACGCTTCCGTGATCATCCTGCAACCTTGGCTGGTGCTGGCACCAACCCTGATGGTCGTTCTCAGTTCCCTATCCTTTAACTTGCTCGGGGACGGCCTGCGGGATGCTCTGGATCCACGGGATCCCTGAAAAGGCGGCTGAGAGCAACCCCTGAAACTAAGCATCGCCTATCTTATTCCACCCGTAACACCAGTCGATCCGCCTCCCATTGGCGGAACAGGTTGAGGACGTGATCCCCTCTCTCTTCTTGTTCAGCCAGAATCTCAGCACCGGAACGCGCCTGTTGAGCCAAGGGCAACAGCAGATCCAGCACTTGATAACGGCTAGAAGTAATGACCTTACCGGGGATCTGGGCGATTTGCCAGAAAATATCCATTTTTTGCGTCGGGATTTGATTGGGATCAAGTTTGCCCAGTAGATCTGAAAAAGGAATCTTTTGATCCAAATAGCGTACACTGCCATGCTGGATAAACAAGGGGTTCAACTGCCAACTGGAGCTTTTAAAAAACTCAGCCGTAAAGGGATCCCAATGAGCAATTTTCTTGCCTTGATGGCAACACCAGAATAAATTTTGAGTGTGATACAGAGGCTCCAAACACTCCACCACCTGCAGTTGTTCAATTCGAGAAAGAGTTTCATACCGTTGGTGAAACTCAGGGTGGGTAGAGGCTACCAAAGGCTTGGCATTCCAGTCGTCTCGATGGGGAGCCACATCAATAAACTCCAAACCCACTTGAGCCACAAAACCTGGAATTTCTCCAATGTCAAAGGGAATGTCGTTGGCATGAAAGAAGTTGTCAACGATATTTTCATCCTGTAGGTAATACTCTTTATTGGCACTTGCGTGTTTGGCCAAAAGGGAATTAGGATTGGCCCCATTCAACAACTGGCGCACAAAGGCAATCTTTTCCGGGGTGGCCGGTGGGGTAATGCCCAACAATTCCAAAGCCTTGCGAATGCGATAAATGTGCCAACGACCTGAGCGGTTATAGAGCATCAGGGCAATCACCCCATCTGGCGCCAGCCGCGACACCAAATTCCCCAAAGCCTTGACGGGATCCGCCGTGTGGTGAATCACCCCATAGGAGCTGATCATGTCAAAGCTGCCCTCAGGCCAAGTGGAGGGATCCAACAAATCCCCATATTGGACGGAGCAGCGGCTGAGACCGTGATGCTTGAGACGCTGGTTGGCAATTTCGAGGGAAGGTCGGCTGATGTCGATCCCCACCACCGAGGCATAACCAGGATTGCTGGCGGCGATGCCATGGACTTCCCAGCCCGTCCCACAACCTGCCACCAGGAACTTGGCCCCAGTCGGTTCCTTGAGGGTGCGGGTGCGGGCGTACTGCGCCAAGGTATAGCTGCCCAGACTGGAGAACCCCTCAAAGGGTTGATCGTAGGGAACGGGAGGGTAGGGAAAGGTTTCGTACTGGGCCTGTACCGCCAGGGTGATATCCGCTTCGTTCACAAAAAGGGCTTCCTTGCACACAGTCCCTCCCATCCTACGGTGTCAACAGGGACTTAGGCTGAGGGAAATCCTCAAGTCAGCACCAGGAATCGGTTTGCAACCGCTGTGGCAACTTCAAACCCTCCGCCCGTTCCAGCAAAAAGGCCACTCCCCCCTTGCCCGACTGGCTATTCACCCGAATCACAGCATCGTAACTTCTGCCCACATCCGCCGGATCCAAGGGAAGGTAGGGCACTTGCCAGAGCGCCTGAGGATCCTGGGCTGCAAACCCTTTTTTAATCGCATCCTGATGGGATCCGGAAAATGCAGTAAACACCAAATCCCCTGCATAAGGATGACGTGGCCCGACTGGCATCTGCGTACACTCCTCCACACAACGGCGAATCTCATCCAACTCCGACAGATCAAGTCCAGGATGGATCCCTTGGCTATAGAGATTGAGCGCCAACGTCACCAGATCCACATTCCCCGTGCGTTCCCCATGCCCAAACAGGCAGCCTTCCACCCGCTCTGCTCCCGCCATCAAAGCCAACTCGGCAGCGGCGATCCCTGTGCCTCGGTCGTTGTATTGACGCTCGGGGGTCGGTTGCCAAGTGTCGGTAACCGCATCACAAATGGCCTTGGCAAAATCCAATTCTGTACCCGTGAAGGCTTCTGGGGAATATTCCAGGTGCCACTCGGTTTCCAGTTGTTGGGCCGTCAACTCCTGGATGAGGCGTACTCCCCGCACCGCCAAGTCGATCGTGCCCTGCCGATCTAGCCCAAAGACGGTACGGCGAAATTCTGGTGCCGTGGCATTGTAAAGATGAACAATGACTCGCTTCGCACCTCGCAAAGACTCCAGCGTGCGTCGAATCAGATCTTCCCGCGCCGGGGTCAGCACCCCAATAGTGACATCCGCCGGGATCCGATCCGCCTCGATCAGAGTCCGGACAAAGTCAAAATCCGTTTGGGAAGCGGCTGGAAAGGCCACTTCGATCTGTTTGAACCCAATCTGCACCAGCAACGCAAACAAGCGCAATTTGCGGATCCCGTTCATCGGCTCCACCAGAGCCTGGTTCCCATCCCGCAGATCGGTACTCATCCAAATGGGGGGTTTGTGGATCACCCGATTGGGCCAGGTGCGATCTGGCAAGTGAATGGGGGCAAAAGGACGATATTTGACACTGGGATCCGAAAGCATAGCCATAGTTAAACTCTCAAAAAATTGAACTGATCGAATGGGTAAGCAGCAAAAACAGGCCCTGAAAACAGAGCGAATGGAAGGAGTATTGTTGGAGTCCTTGGCAAGAATGACTAGATCAAGAATGACTAGATCTTTCCCTCAGAGCGGCTGACAGTCTCAGGGTCAGGTTGGGCTCCAGGAAAGATCTCTTGTGAGAGCGCAGACGGGCGCTTTTGTAGCCCAAACCAACGCCTAGAATAAAGCTCCATCTGGCCTAGGACAGGCAACTCAGGGGATGAGCAGCCAAGACCATGAAAGTTGTGAAAGTTGTAGGGGAAAAAGGATTAGCGCCAAAGGCGCAGTCGCAGCCCCAGCAGCAGAACCAATAAGCCTTGGCTTTGCAACTGTGTGGAAAAAATCGGGGCGGCTAAATTGAGCATCGCTGTAAATCGCGGATATTGAGTTTTTGACTTCTCTCAATAAATTCTAATTTCCGTGAAAAAGTCAAGCTGGCTCCTTGTGTCTGGATCCCAGAACCCGCTCAAGCTGGATTCAATTTCTTGTTTTTTTGGCTGACCTGGATATCTCTGTTAACCCTTTACTTCCACAGAAAGACCACTCTCTGCCAACGCATCTGCCAGATCCTCCACTTCATCCCGACGATACAGATAGGCTCCACTGCGACTGGTGCGTGCCATCAAACCTGCATTTTCCATCTGGGCGCGAGCTTGGCGCGCCGAACAGCCCAAGATCTGGGCCGCCTGATTAACCGGGATCCACTGCCGCCCAAAACGGGCCAGGATCTGCTCCTCCGGCTGCGAACACAATTGCTCTAAGAGGCGTTCTGCCAATAGCCAACAGGCCAAGGTATCGGCGGCAGCTCGATGAGAACGTCGTCCCGGAGCCACCAATGGCCCTTCCAACTGAAACTGGAAATGCTCCACTAGAGCAGGCAAACTGCGGGAGGGCAAATCCGGCAATAACAGTCGCGCCAACTGCACCGTACACAGCTGCTCAGTTTTCGGACGGGAAAAGGGGATCCCTAACCGCCCGTATTCCATTTGTAAAAAGCCGTAGTCAAAAGCCAGATTGTGGGCCGTCAGCGTCCCGGATTCCAGATCCGCTTGAATTTCCGGCCAAAGGAGTGCTGGGTCAGATCCCTGAGCGACCATTTCTGCACTAATGCCCGTCAAGCGCACGATCGCAGGCGGGATCGGAATACCCGGATTCAGTAGCCAAGCCCGATGGTCGAGGATCCCTTGGTCTAAACTGGCTTTGAGGAGTGAAATCTCGATCACCCGCTGTCCAGGCGCACAAAGGCCCGTTGTTTCTACATCTACAACCGTCAGAGTTTGACCACACAAATGGCGGTACTGCTGCAAAAGATCTCGAGAACGCACAACCGGATAGAGACAAAGGCCAAACCCATTTTCGCGCCCGGTCAGGATCCCTTACACCTGCAGGGGTTGTCTTGGATAGGCGGGCAGTTGCCAGCACATCTCCAACCAGTCCCTCAGCTCTTGGGGCTGACCGGCAAGACCCATCTCCACCAGCAGAAGGGCCGCACGGTCAGCGGATCCCTTGGATCCCAGACGAATTAAGGCGGATAACCCTTCTTCAGACCAGCGCACCGATACCCCCTGCTGGATTAAGGCCTGGGCTGCAATGGCAATGCAGGATCGGGGCACTTGTACGTCCCGCCGCTCGTAATCGGGGATAGATAGCATGAACGGCAACCCAAATCTTTAGGATGTCTTAATCTTCTTCTGTTTTGAGGGCATCCGCCAAGGTTTTTTGCAAAGCATTAAGTGATCTTTTGTGAATACTTAAGAATGTTGGTTTGCAGAAGGGCTGGATCGAGCAGGGATCCCTTGCTGCGTAAGGCTTAAAAGATGGCAGCGATTTTCCAGTCTTGCGCCACCCTATCCGTCACAATGGCGGCATAGGCTTGAGGGTCGGGAAATGGGAGTGGGTCGCTGGTTGCCCCAGGCCACCTTCTCCGGAGCAGTGCTGCTCTTAGTGGGGATTGGCAGGCCATTACGATTGGTGGGAAACGGAGAAAATCTGGTGGTATTCACCTGGTTTGGCGGCGTCAACTCAACGGCTCTACAACCGGGGTTGCACTGGGTGCCTCCTTTCGTTTCCCGTACCGTGCTCTTCGATATGAAAACCCAGGCCCTGACCTGGAAAGATGGGGATACCCATGCCTATGCCCCACGATTGGTGGCCCTCTCTCAGGATGGCCAGCAAATTCGCGTTGAGGCGACCCTGCAATTTCGCATTCTTGATGCCCCCAAGGTTTACACCCAACTGGGTGAAGGCTATCTGGATCGTATTGCTCCGATTGTCCGATCTGTGATCATCAACGAGACCGCCGGGTTTTCCGCACAGGCTCTCTATTCCACCCAACGCCCGATGCTGCAGGGGCAAATTCGTGAGCAGGTGGCCAATTTGCTGCGGGAATACGGCATCGAAGTTTTGGATCTACTGCTGCGGGATGTGGATTTCGACCCCGATTTTGTGGCTGCCATTGAAGCGAAGACCATTGCCGAAAATCGCCTGGCCCAAAAGCAATTTGAAATTGAACAGGCTCGCCAAGATGCCCGAACGGTGATTTCTCAAGCGGAAGCAGAAGCAGGGCAGTTGCAAGCCAAAGCACGGGCCCTGACTCAAAACCCTCAGTATTTGGAAGTGGTCAAAGCGGCGGTACTCGGATCGCGGCTGGAAACCTTGGTTACTAAATAGATGTTTCCAAATATAGATGTTTCCAATAGATGTTTCCAAATCGGCACCACTCATCTCAGAGGATACAGAAGCATGCCCAGAACAGAGGAAACGGAATGGCGGCAGACCGGTTGGCTGATGGCTGGAGGGATCGGCCTCTTGGTGGCTTTGGGGTTAGGCCGCTCCTGTCTCTACGTCACTCCTCCCGGACATGCCACTGTTGTATTTAATACCTTTTCCGGCCTGCAAAAAGGGCGAGTGGAACGACCAGGGGTGATTTTCGTGGTGCCTGGCATCGATACCCCAATCACCTACACGGTGCTAACGCGCGTCTGGGAGTTTACCGATAATCCTGCCTCCGTCAACAGCATCAGCAATGGGATCACCGTCAACACTGCCGATGGGCAAGCCTTTGCCATCGATGTAGCCATTGCCCTCAAACCCAACCCCGACACCTTGGACGAACTGCACGCCAATATCGGCGAAAATTACCTCTCCACAGTGGTAGTACCGGTGGTGCGCTCCAAAATTCGGGATATTTCTGCTTCTTTCGATTCGGAAGATTTCTACCGCAAAAGCCAGCGGACTGCAATCGAACAACAAGCCTTGGCCTTGATCCAGCAGGAAATGCCCCATATAGAGCGAGATGGTCAAACCCTTTCCTTGCTGCAAGTGGAGGGTGTGTTCCTGGGCAATCCCGATTTTCCAGAGGCCCTAAAGGATTCGATTGAGCGTAAACAGGTGGCCTCAATTTCTGCCCAAACGGCGGCAGTACGGGCTCAAATTCAGGAGAAAGAAACGGAGCGGCTGTTGATCTTGGCAGCGGCCAACCAACGGGCCATTGAACTGAAAGGGCAAGCGGCAGCCCAAAATGCACAACTGGCGGATCTGTTGTTTTACGAAACCCTACAGGAGCGTATTCAAAACCCAACCGGCGCTGCGCCTCCTTTGCGGATCATCCGTGTAGAAGGGGATTCAACCCTTTTCTTAAATGTGGATCCCCATCAGGCTGCTTTACAAAGAGCGCAATAAGTTCAGCAAAGTTGCGGTGTACAGGCCGAGGAGTCCTGCCATAGAGTGTATCTACAAGTTGGATCCATAAAGACTACCCGTGGCTCCATCCTCAACCGACCATCCCTGTTGAGAGGTTTGAGCAGGGATCCTTAGCTGTGTATTTGAGAGATGTGTATTTGAGCAGTCCAACTGGCAAAACTCGCTGTAGACTGAGTACCGGCTGCCATGAATTCCCGCGTGACCCACACCCCTTTTCCGCGCCCGAATCTGAAGCTAGTGGAGTCGGATCATGTCTTGGTGGTCGATGATCAGGCCAGCAGCCGCCTCTACATCAGTGAACTATTGCGGTCAGCCCACTTTCGAGTCAGTGAGGCCATCAATGGCGAAGATGCCCTGGAAGCGGTAGAGCACTTGCAGCCGGACTTGGTCTTGTTGGATGTCCTTATGCCAGATATCAATGGATTTGATGTCTGTCGCCAATTAAAAGCCAACGATCTGACCCGCTTAATTCCCGTTGTTTTAATTACTGCCCTGACGGATCGCTCCAATCGCGTCAAGGGGATGGGGGTGGGAGCCGATGATATTTTAACCAAGCCCTTCGATCAAGTGGAGCTGCTAGCGCGGGTTCGCTCCTCTATCCATCAAAAGCGCCTGAACGAAGATTTGGATCATGCCGCTAAGGTGTTGTTCGGCATTGCCCGTGCTGTGGAAAGCCGGGATCCCACCACAGGTGACCACTGCGAACGGCTGGTGGCTATGGGGGAACGGTTTGGGCGCTATCTAGGCTTGCCCCGTCAGCAAATCAAGGCGCTCCGTTGGGGCGGTTACCTGCACGATATTGGCAAAGTCGGGATCCCGGATGCGATTTTGGGCAAACAGGGCAAACATACCCCCGAAGAATGGGAAATCATGAAGTCCCATGTGTTGATCGGCGAAGAAATTTGCCAGGGCTTGCGTACCATGCAGGATGTGCTGCCCATTATCCGCCACCATCATGAGCGTTGGGATGGCAGTGGCTACCCAGATCATCTGGCGGGGGAGGACATCCCGCTTTTGGCTCGCGTTTTTCAAGTGATCGATATTTACGATGCCTTAACCTCCTCGCGTCCTTACAAAGCGGCCCTCAGTGTTGAACAGGCCCTGGAAGTGCTGCGGGAAGAAACTCGTCAAGGCTGGCGGGATCCCAACTTAGTGCGTGAGTTTTGTGACTTTATGTTTGTAACGGCCTTTAATTTAGTGGAAGCGGAGTAGGCCAGAGAGGCGTTGGAATCTGAGCTTGGGTCGCTGCAGGTTGGGCTCGGGCCGCCACCACCACGCCGACTAAAGGGATCCCGGCAGTTGCCAGTGCCTGTTCTGCTGCCCGGATGGTGGAGCCGGTGGTGTAAATGTCATCTACCAACAATACGGGTGTGGAGGGGATGCTTTGCAAAGCAAAGGCACCCAAAAGATTCTGTTGCCGCTGTAGAGGGTTTAGTTCATGTTGGGCTGCTGTGGCGCGAATCCGCACCAACCCCTGGGGAAGATGGCGTAACCCTGTCTGCTCGCAGAAGGCTTGGCTGATCAGAGCCGCTTGGTTGTAGCCCCGTTGCTGCAACCGCTCCTGATGGAGAGGGATTGGCAGAACGGTAAAGGGTTGTCGCTGTCGGTTGTGTTTTCTCCAGCAGGATCCCAGCCATTCCCCCAACACCGAGCCAATCCGCCGTTGCCCTTCATATTTCAATTGGTAGATTGCCCGACGTAATCCACCTCGATGGAGCCCCCAGGCGTAAAGAGGCCAGGGGGTGGTTTCTATGGGCCAAGTGGCAACCTGATCCGCCTGTAACTTGCGCTGGCAATCTTGACAGAACACAGCCTGAGCAGTGCGTTGGCAAAGTGGACAGGGAGGCAAAATCCACCAATCCAGCCATCCCATAGCAGGCTCCCCAATGGCTGCCAATGTCCTCTAGCTTAACCAAGGCCGACACCGAATAAGAGAAATTGGGAGGATTATGATCAAGACAAGCGATCCGTTCCCCTGGAACCCTTTCACTCAATGCGCGCCACCCCATTTCTGTATCAAGGCTTCCGACTGGGTTTGCGCAACCCCTCCTTGCGCCCCTGGATTCTGTTGGGCATTTTGGCCTATCTCCTCAGCCCCATTGATCTTATTCCTTCGGTCTTACCCATTGTTGGGGAAATGGATGATCTGGTTTTACTGGGCCTACTGCTGACGGAACTGGCCCAAATGGCCCTCGGGGATCCCTTTCGCCCTCAACCCCAGCCAAACTCCCCTAACAGAGCTGAGCCCACCTCTAACCAAACCATTGATATTCAAGCCACAAGCCTGGACGGGGATCCCTAAGTTGACGCTGGGATCCCGCCTTGCTAGGATCTGATACTGCCGACTACTTGAGTTCTGACCTTCTGATCTAACCCATGCCCACCATTCAGCAACTGATTCGAGAGGAGCGCAGCGTCGCCACTCGCAAGACCAAATCTCCTGCACTGAAGGCCTGTCCTCAGCGCCGCGGAGTTTGCACCCGAGTGTACACGACAACTCCCAAGAAACCCAACTCAGCCCTGCGCAAGGTGGCACGGGTTCGCCTCACCTCGGGGTTTGAGGTTACCGCCTATATCCCTGGCATTGGCCACAACCTGCAGGAGCACTCCGTCGTCATGATTCGCGGTGGACGGGTTAAGGATCTGCCGGGTGTGCGCTACCACATCATTCGCGGCACCCTCGATGCGGCTGGGGTGAAAGACCGCAAACAAGGTCGCTCCAAATATGGGGCAAAACGGCCTAAACCGGGTCAAGCTGCAGCCCCTGCTGGCAAGAAGAAATAGTCCTCACCGATATCCAACCTATTCGTACCCCGACTTACAACACCACCTATGTCTCGCCGCAACCGTGCCTCCCACCGCGATGTCCCCCCGGATCCCAAATATGGAAGCCGACTGGTTACTATGCTGATCCGCAAGCTGATGCTGCGGGGCAAAGCCTCTTTGGCCGCCAACATCCTCTACGATGCCATGGCGATTTTGCAGGAGCGCACCGGTGAGGAACCATTGCCCTTGGTGGAAAATGCCGTTCGCAATGCAACCCCTTTGGTAGAAGTTAAAGCCCGCCGGGTGGGCGGAGCCACCTACCAAGTGCCAGTGGAAGTGCGGGGGGAACGTGGAACTTCACTGGCTTTGCGCTGGTTGGTGAACTTTTCCCGGACGCGCCCAGGTCGCACGATGGCTGCCAAGTTGGCCAATGAGTTGCTGGATGCTGCCAACGAAACCGGCAGCACGATTCGTCGTCGGGAGGAGATGCATCGCATGGCGGAAGCCAACAAAGCCTTTGCGCACTACCGCTATTGAGGTTGATGGGGCGCGACGGTGGGAACTTGGATCAATTGTCTGCGCCTGTGAAGAGACTATTCGACAAAAACGATTAGAATTGTAAAGGTTTTTTTAGTTTGCCCGAGTCGCAGAACGACGAGGATTGGGAGGTCAACGTGGCACGCACAGTTCCCCTGGAACGAGTCCGAAATATTGGGATCGCGGCCCATATCGATGCAGGTAAAACCACCACCACAGAGCGGATTCTCTTCTACTCCGGTCTGGTGCATAAGATTGGCGAGGTTCATGACGGAACTGCTGTCACCGATTGGATGGCTCAAGAGCGGGAACGGGGCATCACCATCACCGCGGCTGCGATCAGCACCCGTTGGGTGAAACGGAACCCAGAGGATCCCTCTCAGCCCTTGCCGGATGCACCTGAATTCACCATCAACATCATCGACACTCCTGGGCATGTGGATTTCACCATTGAGGTGGAACGCTCCATGCGGGTGCTAGATGGAGTGATCGCAGTGTTTGACTCGGTTGGCGGCGTGCAACCCCAATCGGAAACTGTCTGGCGGCAAGCCAACCGCTACAACGTCCCCCGTATTGCCTTCGTCAACAAAATGGATCGCATGGGGGCCAATTTCCTTAAGGTTTATGGTCAACTGCGGGATCGCCTCAAGGCCAATGCGGTACCGATTCAGCTACCGATTGGGGCCGAAGACGGTTTCCAGGGCATTGTTGATTTGGTGCGGATGCAAGCCCGCATCTACATGGATGAGATCGGCAAAGACATTCGTCCGGCTCCCATTCCAGAAGACATGAAGGAGTTGGTGGCCGAGTATCGCGCCAAGCTAGTGGAAGCAGTGGCCGAAACTGACGAAGCTTTGATGGAGAAGTATTTCGCCGAAGAAGACCTCAGTGAAGCTGACTTGATGGCTGGCCTGCGCAAAGGGACGATCAGCGGCCAAATTGTACCGATGCTGTGTGGCTCTGCCTTCAAAAACAAAGGCGTGCAGATGCTGCTGGATGCAGTGATTGATTACCTACCTGCCCCCATCGACATTCCAGCGATTAAAGGCTTGCTGCCAGATGGCTCGGAAGTATCTCGTCATGCCAGTGATGATGAGCCGTTCTCCGCTTTGGCCTTTAAGTTGATGAGCGATAAGTATGGTGATCTTACCTTCATCCGCGTTTACTCTGGCGTACTAACCAAAGGTACCTACGTCCTCAACTCCACCAAGAACAAGAAGGAGCGCATCTCTCGCTTGGTTGTGCTCAAGGCTGACGAGCGCCAAGACGTGGATGAGCTGCGGGCTGGGGATCTGGGGGCGGTGCTGGGCCTGAAGGACACCACCACTGGCGATACCCTCTGTGATGAAAATGCTCCAGTCATCCTGGAGTCTCTGTTCATTCCCGAGCCGGTGATTTCGGTGGCGGTAGAGCCTAAGACCAAGGCTGACATCGACAAGCTCTCCAAAGCCTTGCAGTCTCTGTCTAAAGAGGATCCCACCTTTCGAGTAGCGGTGGATCCGGAAACCAACCAAACCATCATCTCTGGGATGGGTGAGCTGCACCTGGAGATCCTGGTGGATCGGATGTTGCGGGAGTTCAATGTGGAGGCCAATGTTGGCAATCCGCAGGTGGCCTACCGCGAAACCATTCGCAAACCGGTCAATCGCGTTGAGGGCAAATTTGTTCGCCAAAGTGGTGGTCGTGGCCAGTATGGTCACGTGGTCATCGATCTGGAGCCTGCTGAACCGGGAACTGGGTTTGAGTTTGTCTCCAAGATTGTGGGTGGCGTGGTGCCCAAGGAGTATGTTGGGCCTGCCGAGCAGGGGATGAGGGAAGCCTGCGAATCCGGTGTGATTGCGGGCTATCCCCTTATCGATGTACGTGCCACCCTGGTGGATGGTTCGTACCACGAGGTGGACTCCAACGAAATGGCCTTTAAGATCGCCGGTTCGATGGCTCTCAAGGAGGCCGTCCGCAGAGCTAGCCCCGCCTTGCTAGAGCCGATGATGAAGGTCGAAGTGGAAGTTCCCGAGGCCTTCGTGGGCGATGTGATTGGGGACATCAATGCCCGCCGTGGGCAGATGGAAGGGATGAACACGGAGGGCGGTATTTCCAAGGTCAATGCCAAGGTTCCTTTGGCGGAGATGTTTGGATACGCCACCGATATCCGCTCCAAAACCCAGGGGCGGGGCACCTTCACGATGGAATTCAGCCACTACGAGGAAGTTCCTCGCAGTATTGCCGAAGCCATCATTGCTAAAAACAAAGGAAATGAGTAGCTAACTGAAAAGGAAGTGACGATTCATGGCACGCGCTAAGTTTGAACGCACCAAACCCCACGTCAACATTGGCACCATCGGCCATGTTGACCATGGCAAAACCACGCTGACAGCTGCCATCACCAGCACCCTGTCGGCATTGGGACAGGCTACCGCCAAAAAGTACGATGAGATCGACGCAGCGCCGGAGGAAAAGGCTCGCGGTATCACCATCAATACCGCCCATGTTGAGTACCAGACTGCCAATCGTCACTATGCCCACGTGGATTGCCCTGGCCACGCTGACTATGTGAAGAACATGATCACGGGTGCGGCCCAAATGGACGGTGCCATTTTGGTGGTGTCTGCGGCAGATGGCCCTATGCCCCAAACGCGGGAACACATCCTGCTGGCTCGTCAGGTGGGTGTACCCAGCTTGGTGGTTTTCTTGAATAAAGAAGACATGGTGGATGACGCAGAGCTGCTGGAGCTGGTGGAGTTGGAAGTGCGAGAGCTGCTCTCCAACTACGATTTTCCTGGCGACGACATCCCGATTGTCAAGGGATCCGCCCTGAAAGCCCTGGAGAAAATGACTGCCAACCCCAAGACGCAACGGGGTGAGGATCCCTGGGTGGACAAAATCTACGAGTTGATGGATGCAGTGGACTCCTACATTCCCACCCCTGAGCGGGATGTGGATAAGCCCTTCCTGATGGCGGTGGAAGATGTCTTCTCGATTACCGGTCGGGGCACAGTAGCCACAGGCCGGATCGAGCGAGGCAAGGTGAAAGTGGGCGAAACGGTGGAATTGGTGGGTCTAGGCGATACCCGGTCTACCACGGTCACTGGTCTGGAGATGTTCCAGAAAACTCTGGATGAGGGCATCGCAGGGGATAACGTTGGTGTGCTGCTGCGCGGGATCCAGAAAAACGAGGTTGAGCGGGGTATGGTGTTGGCTAAACCCAAGTCCATTACTCCCCACACCAACTTCGAGTCTGAGGTGTACATTCTCAAAAAAGAAGAGGGAGGCCGTCACACCCCGTTCTTCTCCGGTTACCGTCCACAGTTCTATGTGCGTACTACCGATGTGACGGGTACCATTGCTTCATTTACCGCTGATGATGGATCCCAGCCAGAGATGGTGATGCCTGGTGACCGCATCAAGATGACGGTGGAGTTAATCCAGCCCATTGCCATTGAACAAGGGATGCGTTTCGCCATCCGCGAAGGTGGCCGTACAGTTGGAGCGGGTGTTGTCTCCAAGATCTTGAAGTAAGTCCGATTTCTTTCGGCAGGGATTGAGCGCTGGTTACCCCAGACTGACTCAATCCCTGCCGCTTTTTGTCCAGTTTGTTCAGTCTCCTTTTACCATTTCCCAGCTATGGCTACCCTGACCCAACAGAAAATCCGCATCCGCCTCAAAGCCTACGATCACCGGTTGCTAGATACCTCCTGCGACAAAATCGTGGATACAGCCCGGCGTACCGAGGCGGTGCCTGTCGGTCCGATTCCGTTACCCACCCGTCGTCGCATCTACTGTGTGTTGCGGTCTCCCCACACCGATAAAGATTCTCGGGAGCACTTTGAAACCCGTACCCATCGTCGGATTATTGACATCTACTCTCCTTCTTCCAAAACCATCGATGCTTTGATGAAGTTGGATCTACCGGCAGGTGTAGATATTGAGGTGAAGCTGTAGCAGGATTGGGGTGTGATCTCAGACTGGGGTCCCTCTCATTTTCAACAGCCCATGCAAGGATTTTTTGGATAGAGGTGCCAACGGGTGACAGAGTTAGTCAATCTCGATGCAGCAACAGAGGCTTCCCCTATTCCAGTTCTTGTGGTCGGTGCTTTGGGGAAGATGGGGCGAGAGGTGGTGCGGACAGTAGCCGAAACCCCCGGAATGACCCTGGCAGGGGCGGTGGCTCGTGCTCAGGTTGGCTTTGATATTGGTGAGGTACTGGGTCTGGGATCCCTGGGGGTGGAGATTACAGATGATCTCTCAGGGCAGCTCCTGAAACTATCTCAAAACAGTAACCGCGGTGTGATGGTGGATTTCACTCATCCCCGTTCCGCCTTTGAAAACATTCGCTCAGCCATCGCTTTCGGAGTGCGTCCGGTGGTAGGGACAACGGGCTTAAACCCAGAGCAAGTGGAGCGGCTGCGGGAGTTTGCTGAGAAATCCAGTATGGGTTGTGTGATCGCGCCCAATTTCGCCATTGGCATGATTTTGCTCCAGCAGATGGCCGTTCAGGCAGCGCAATATTTTGATCATGTGGAAATTATTGAGCTGCACCACAACCGCAAAGTCGATGCTCCGAGTGGGACTGCAGCCCAAACGGCACAACTCCTGGGCCGACTGGGGAAAGACTTTAACCCTCCTCAAGTGGAAGAAAAGGAATTCCTGCCGGGTTCTCGGGGAGGGATCCCTGAGCACAACATCCGCATTCATAGCATTCGCTTACCCGGCTTAGTGGCTCATCAAGAAGTGATCTTTGGCGGCATGGGACAAACTCTCACCCTACGTCACGATACGACCGACCGCGTGGCCTTTATGCCGGGGGTGATTTTGGCCATTCGCCGGGTGCTGGAGCTGAAGGGGTTGGTTTACGGGCTTGAGCATCTGTTGAGTTAGTGAGTTAGTTAGATGAGTTAGAGAGTTCTATTTGTTCGTTCTGCTGGCTGCTACTGGTAGATGTTGGCAGCCTTGAGCATGTGGTAGGTGATTAACAACTGCGTCAGGGCGAGGGGATAACTTTGCAGCAACTCACCGGTTGTGCCGATCAATTTGCCGATGCTGGGGTTGGTATCTAAACTGCAAAACTTGCCCAAATAGGGAATCTCATTGCAAAGCATTCGCTCTAATTCCACCACCTGACTAGCTGTGGCGTGGCCATCGATCTCCAACACATCGACAGGCTTGCCCATATCCCGATCCAGCTCGAGGCGGATGGCAGAGCGGAGGTGGCTGTTGCCGGCGTTGAGAATTTGCCAAAAATCTGGGTGCGGGATGGTAGGGCGCAGCACCAAACGCACATTCAGCAATAATTCGTCTTGGTTGGATCCCTCTGGAGGCGGGTAAAAGCTAACCACCACATCGGCCCATTGCCGTTGCGGGCGAATAAAGGCTTCTGAATCCGGTTCTCGCTTGTGCAGTTCTTCTCGCACTTGTTCTTCTGAGTATCCCCGCTTGCGAGTATCCCGCTTGATTTTCCAAAGAGCTCGCAGATCTTCTGGGGGAGCCAAGTAAACCTTGACATCGTAACTATCCCGCATGCCACGAGTGGAATAGCCCAGCAACCCTTCAACAATCACATATTTGTTGGGCTTGATGTATTCCGGTGGATCAAACGTGCCAGTGCTGTGGTTATATATCGGTTTCAGAATAGGTTGGCCGGTACGCAACAACGTTAGGTGCTGCTGCATGATATCCAGATAGTTACAATCAGGGTGCAGGGCAGTGATCCCCAGCTCGGCCCGTTGTTTACGGTCGTAGCGATGGTAGTCGTCGGTGCAAATAACAGTGACATTTTCTTCCCCCAAGACTTGGGCGATACCACGGGTGAGGGTGGTTTTTCCAGCAGCACTATCGCCGACAATGCCAAGAATAATTGGGCGTTGAACCATGGATCCCCCTCCTAGATGGTAAGTGTAAAGTTCGATAGGATACTGCGGCCCGAAACAGCATCCGTCAAGCAAGGGTCAGGGGCCAGACACCGAAGTTACAGCTTTTTCCGATTTCATGGTGAGGTCTGCGGTTAAGTAGGCTCCTTCTTCCAAAAGAGAACCGTTGGAAAAAGATATAAGCACACATTATGGGGTTTGTGGCGTATCTGAGCAACAGGTACGGCTAAGGGATCCACTCCACCCCAAAACCAAGGCTGGATTCCCGAGTTAGGGTTGAGTTGCGCAGGCTGTAACGGGCGGAGAGGCGAAAGGAGGGGCTAATGGCGTAGGCAGCCGTAACCTCAGCCAAGGTGGCTTGTCCTTCTTGGGGTTCTCTAGGGGCGACCCAACTGTAGCTACCTGTTAAATCTGCGGCTCCAGGGGCTAGAGCTAGAACCGCAAAGGCGCCGTAGCTGACTCCACTGAGGCTGCGATTCTCCTGTTCCAAGGCCCGGTACCCCAGTTGGGGTGCCAAGTTAAATAGGGATCCCATCGGGGCCAAGAAGTACCGTATTTCCGACCCATACTGTCGCATGTCTGGGTCTTGAGAAGACTGTCGATAATCACCGCTGAGGGTGAGGCGATCCGCCAAGCGCAGATCCTGAAGACCAATACGCCAGTGGGAGGAGGACTCGAAATTGGCCTGTAGGCGCGTTGGCACAACAGGAGTATTGCGGATTTCGTCGAGGAGATTGGGCGGATTCTGAAGCCAACGGCGGAGGACAGGGCTATCTTCTACCACCTGTCCATCCAAACCCAAATCCACTCGCGTTAGCGAGACGGGATCCTGAGTAGCAGAAGTAGCGGAGAGGGGGGTGGGCACGGGATCCCCCTCTCCGCTCATGGATACTGATGCATTGGCCCAAACCGGCCATTCCAACAGGAGCCCAGTCCAGAGGATCAGCACCCCAAAGGGAAACCTTTTGCCAGACCGTTGTGCCACCTGCAACCCACACCGATTCCGCTTTTACTGTAACTGTTGGCTCTGCCATTGGAGCAACGGAGCTGAAAAGCGGGGCAAATTCGGCGCAAAACCGTGATGATGCAGCAAAGCTAGAAAAGAGGTAGGAATGCCTTTTCGCGTCAGCGGTGCGGAGCACGTTCAGGAGCAGTAGTATGAACATTTTTCTGGCTTTGTCTGGTCTTTTCGGGGGATTGGGGGTGGGCATGGGGGCGTTTGCCGCTCATGGGTTACGAACCTACCTCAGCGAGGGATCCCTGCAACTGTTGGAGACTGCCGTGCGCTACCAGATGATCCATGCGCTGGCCTTGGGATTGGTGGCGATCCTGTTGACACGGCTGCCCAGTGCAGGGGTGTTGTGGGCAGCGGGGTGGGCCTTTGGGGCGGGGGTGCTGTTGTTTTCTGGCAGTCTCTACGCCCTGGCTTTCACAGGGATCCGCTGGCTGGGGGCGATTACACCCGTAGGTGGAGTGGCTTTTTTAATCGGCTGGGCCTGTCTGGCGCTATCGGCTCGCGCAGTGCCGTGATCAGTGTCAGGAGATAAAGGAGCACTTAGGGGTGTTGCATCAGCCAGAAACCGGCGAAGGATTGGGCTTTGAGATCGGTTTGAATGGCCAAGAAATGGATCCCTTGGGCTAGGTGCTGGCGTTTGGCAAAGCCTTCAGCTTCTGCCCGCAGTTTTTCCGCCTTCAGGGGTGCAAAGAGATAGCGATCATTCAAACCTGCTTCCAAGATCAGTTGCTCCTGAACAACGCTGAGGTAGGCCGGTTCAAGCCCCGTCATCCAAGCGGCCATAGGTAAAGCCCGCCGAGAGGTAATCACCAGACCGGGAATGATCGTGTCTGGCGCTAAGGTATCCCAGGCAACAGGGAAAAGCTCTCCAAATTCTGTGGGCCAGCTCTCCGCTTCTTGTAAATCTGCCGCCCGTAGAGTGACCAAGGCCCAGCGTTCCCCTTGCAATTTGTCGGGTAGGCGGGCGGGATCCGGCGGCTCCGGCTCCACCAGCGGTTCAGGACAATAGCGGAACTGGGTTTCGTTGGGATACACCTGTTCTGCCCGCTCCCGCATCCAGGCATTAAGAGTATAAACACGCCGACTGGGCAACATCGGGATCCCGACCGCGTCACAGGCCCGTTGCAAGATGGAACTCATGCGGGCCCGAAACACGCGAATGGCGGAAGGAGGCTGGGGGGCGATCTCCAGATAGTGCCGCAACTGTTGCGCCACCCAGGTGCTGTTTACCTCTTGGTTGCTGCAATACTGCGCTTGGCGAAACTGACCAGACGGATCACACACCAGCAGCTCCCAAACCCGCCGATCCTGTTCATCCCGTAGCGGAACGGCTGTAAAGTCCATTTGCCAAATGGGGCCACGCCCGGAGCTTGCCAAGCGAGTTTCCTGTGCCAAGGATCAACCCTCCCGATCCCCAATCAAGGCCAATTCCCGCTCCCCGAAGATGGCGGAGGCATGGCGATAGTATTTGAACTCCAGCAGGTTGTAAAAGGGATCCTGCAAAAAGAAGGTGCCATGCTCCAGCGGAGAGCCGACAAACCGCCAGCGCGGTTCTTGATAGAAGGGTAACTCTCGTACCTGGGCACGGGCGGCCAAGGACTCCCAATCCGCTTGGTCCGAGAAGATCAGGCCAAAGTGGCGGGGGTAAATGCCCCGTTGTGGGGTGAGTTCTTCGTGGGTGAGGTGGGCTACCAGCTGATGTCCGTACAGGTTGAGGATGACAGAAGCCGGACTTTCTCGGCCTATCTCACAGCCCAAACCCTCCCCGTAAAAGGTTTTGGTCAGGGGAATATCCGCAACCGGAAAAGCAAGATGAAAGCGGATCGGCTCCATGACACCCTCCAAACCGGCACATCAGGGATCCTGTCCACTCGGATCCCTGCTCTTTTCAGAGTAGGCGATCTTGGGGTGGGTGCTGCACTGAGGGATCCCTTCTCAAGCCGGAGATGGACAGTACGCCTTTGCGCAGGGGGCAAAACTGGCAGGATGTTATAACACTAGCTAGTGTGGCCGAGTATTCGAGAGGACAACTCGGTGTGTTGAGAGAGTTGAGAACACAAGAGGGCAATCCTGGCCATGACCAGCACTTTGGTTGAACAACGCCGCCGCGAGGATGAATCTCGCAACTTTTTTTGGATGGTGGCGCTGTCCTTGCTGCTGCATTTGCTGCTGTTGCTGGGATTCCTCTATTTAGGCCGTCTTTGGCTAATTCGAGAGCCAGAGCAAGAGGCCATTGAATTTATTCTTCTGGATCCCGAGGATCTGGAGCCACCGGATGAGGCTGAGTTGATTTCCGATGTGGATTCCCGCGATGGGGGTGAGCGTATCGAAGCGCCTCCCTCTCAAGGTAGCCCACCCCAATCCCAGGCCGCTCCTCCTCAAGAAGCCCCTGCCCCGCCCCCTCCGCAACCGCAACCGCCTCAGCCCGAGCAGCCGGCCCCTGTACCCCCACCGCCAGCCCCTGCTGAAGTTGCCCTGGCAACACCTACTCCAACACCCCCACCGACCCCGACCCCTACGCCCACCCCGACCCCCACTCCAGCGCCCCCTCAACCTACCTCAACCCCGACTCCGGCACCCCCGCCTCCCACCCCTGTCCCCACTCCCATCCCAACGGCGACTCCACCTCCTGTAGCGGCGGCTCCTCCAGCCACTCCGCCCCCTACACCCCCCCCAACTGCCGAGCCTTTGCCGGTGCAGCCGAGCGAGCGGGTTTCAGACTTAAGTCAATTGGCTCCCGTTCCGCCTGCTCCCCAACCGTTACCAGAAGCACCCCCAGCCCAGCGCCCCTCCGATTCTTCCCAATTGGGCCCGCCAGTCAGTGCCTCTGCTCCCAGTGACGGGGCGGGTGTTCAAGGCAGTGGGGCCAGTGGGCTGGCCAACCCCACCCAATCGGCTCCCAACCCCCCCAGCGTGGCTGCCCGCGCCAATGTGGACTGGGGCCCCTGGTTAGCGGCTCTGCAGCGAAAAGTGGAACAAAATTGGATCCCTGGTCAGACGGGAACTTCCCGCCGTACCGTGGTGATTTTCACGGTCGGTCGAGGTGGAGATTTGCAGAATATTCGTTTGGGGCGCACCTCCGGTAGCCAGCAAACCGACGATGCGGCGTTGACGGCAATTCAGAGGGCAGCCCCCTTCCTACCCTTGCCCGAAGCCTACGACGGCAACTCTGTCACCATCAATTTCACTTTTGATATCAATGTGTTGGGTCAGTTGACGGTGGGGGGATCCGCCAACTGAAGCTCAGGATCCCAGGTCAAACTGGCTTAGGCAGTGCTACCCACCGCAGCCACTTTTTCCAGTTCAGCAGCCAAGGATTGGGTCTGGATTAACTCGATTTTGTAGCCATCCGGATCCTCGACAAAGGCGATCACCGTGCTGCCATGTTTCATCGGGCCGGGTTCGCGCACTACCTTGCCCCCCCGAGCTTTGATCGCTTCACAGGTGCCGTAGATATCTTCCACGCCCAAGGCGATGTGGCCATAGCCATTGCCCAGATCGTAGTGGTCGGTGTCCCAGTTGTGGGTCAGTTCAATCACCGCCGTTTCTGATTCATCGCCATAGCCGACGAAGGCGAGAGTAAATCTTCCGGTTGGGTAGTCTTTCTTGCGCAGCAGGCGCATCCCCAGTACCTCGCAATAAAACTGTAGGGAGCGTTCCAGGTTGCCAACGCGGATCATGGTGTGGAGAAGACGCATGGTATCGGCTCCAAAAGATATGCGACGGTGAATTTATTCTAGTCCTTGCCTTTTCGGGGATCCCGTCATGAGTTCCACTCCACTGCAGCGCACCCCTCTGTTTGCCCTTCATCGAGCTTTGGGGGCCCGGTTTGTTCCTTTTTCCGGCTGGGAAATGCCGGTGCAGTACCAAGGAGTGGTGGCGGAGCATCGGGCTGTTCGGGAGAAGGTAGGGGTGTTTGATATTTCCCACATGGGCAAATTCACCCTCTGGGGACCTGAGCTGGGATCCCAGTTGAACCGTCTGCTGCCTACAGATCTGCGCCCCTTACCAGCGGGATCCGGTCGCTACACGGTCCTGCTAAACCCCCAGGGGGGCATTGTGGATGATGTAATTTTCTATCAGCATCCCCCCCAAGTGGAGCGGGAACACTGGAGCGTGATCGTCAATGCCGCCACTCGCCAGAAGGATTGGGATTGGCTGCACCAGCATTTGAGCGGGATCCCAGGGGTCAACCTGCAGGATCACTCCGACACCCGCGTGCTGTTGGCGGTGCAGGGGCCAGAGGCAGAGCCAGCCCTACAACCCTATCTCCGGGGATCCCTGGTAGATTTGGGGCGGTTTCAGCATGGCCAGTTTAAGGGAAAGGAAGGATTCTCGGGAGAGGCGATCTTTGTGGCTCGCACCGGCTATACCGGCGAAGACGGGTTTGAGGTGATGCTCAACCTTGAGGATGGGATTTTTTTGTGGGAGCAGTTGATGCAAGCGGGGGTGCAACCCTGTGGATTGGGCTGCCGCGATACGCTGCGGTTGGAGGCAGCCCTGCATCTGTACGGGCAGGATATGGATGAAACCACAACCCCGCTGGAGGCAGGCTTGGCTTGGTTGGTGAACAATCCGGGGGACTACATCGGTAAATTGGCTCTAGAGGCCCAGCGAAATCAGGGGATCCCACGTCGCTTGGTGGGCTTTCGCATGTTGGAACGGGCCATCCCCCGCACAGGCTATGCCATTTGGGCCGCCGGCAGTTCGGATCCCATTGGCCGGGTGACCAGTGGCACCCATTCGCCGAGTCTGGGCTACGGCATTGGCCTAGGGTACGTGAATCCGGATTGGACAAAGGTGGGATCCCGGTTGGAGATTGAGATTCGCGGCCAGCACTGGCCTGCCGAAGTGGTGAAACGACCTTTTTATCGCCCTCAGGCTTAAGGTTGACCTTCTGGATCCGTAGACAGTTGAAATTGCTGTACCGGGATCAAACTCACCTGCAGCGCCACCGGTTGCCCAAGAGTATCCTGCAAAACGTTTTGCACCCTTTGCAAATCGGCTTCCGTCATTTGCTGAGGGGGCGCAGAGATTTCGATATCCACTTCCAATCCCTGTCGCCGCTGCCGCACCCGCAACGAGCGCAAGTGAGTCTTTTCAAAGGGATCCAATTGATTTTCCAGCAGTTCTCGCACCTGCTGACGGATATTGGACTGTAGCAGTAAATTGCGCAGTGAAATCCCCAGCGGGATCCCGATCAACGCTATAACCATTCCCACAAAGGCGATCCCTCCCTGTGCCCGCTCCAACGATCCATAGCGTTGCCAGAGAAAAGTGAGGATGCCACTGAAAATAATGCCTGCCAGATTGGTGATAAACAGCAGAGAGGATCCCCCCAACGTTTCCCAATCGGAAAGAGCTAACCCTATACCCATCACACTTAAGGGCGGAATCAAAGCGACCGCAATCGCGACCCCTGGAAAAGCATCCGCCACCGACTTACGGGATTTGGCAAAGGCCCCCGCCACCCCCGCCCCCAAAGCTACCCCCAGATCCAGCAACGTTGGTTGAGTGCGCATCCGGATCTCATCGTTCAAGTCCCGCAATCCGGCAACTTGGCAAATCAGGAGGGCACTGAGGACCGTGGTTAAGCTGCCGATCAGTAGTGTTAGGGCAGCCCGTTTCAATAACCGACGATTGGCCACAGCCGCAGCATAGGCTATACCCAAAATGGGGCCCATCAAAGGCGCGATGATCATTGCCCCGATCACCACTGCCGTACTATCTGCCAACAGACCTAAGGTAGAAATAATGCCGGAGAGACTGAGCATGACAAAGAAACTGAGGGAAGGAACCGAGTCTCTCCAGACCAAGCGGTTCAAGCTGGCTACTGGAATGGGTTTTTCCCCCAGCCAACGCCAATCCCCACTGCTGCTCCACCAAAATCGCCGCACTCGCCTACGCCACCGCACCCAGCTGCGCATCCAACGTCGACGCTGGGAGAATGGGATTAAAACTTTCAACAACTCCACACCAGGTCAGCCCTCTAGCCAAGACAAGATAGGGTTCTAGCCTAGTCGCAGCGGGCGCTGACTCTATTAAACATGCTTCCGGATCCCAGTGGGTTAGTTCAAGGGGTTAAGCCGCTTGCTGGTTTTGGGGGTGGAGTATTCCTGTTGCAATCGCCGCAATTTTCGTAAAGCCCGCCGCTCAATTTGCCGTACCCGCTCCCGAGAAAGACCGATATGCTCGCCAATTTCCCGCAGCGTTAGGCCACTCGATCCATCCAATCCATACCGAGCCACGATCACCTGTTGTTCCCGGTCGCTCAGTTGACCCACTAGGGCACGCACTTCCTCCCGATGGGCGACGCGATTGAGATGTTCGACAGGATCGTTGTCTTCGTCTTGAATAAAGTGTTGCAATTCCGTGCCGTCTTCATCCCCTACCCCCACGTTGAGGGAGCGCATCTCTGCCATGTGACGGGTAATCAAATCCCGGTAGTTATCGCCAATCTCCAGAGACTCAAACACCTCTTCAGCTTGCGGACGGGATCCCTTTTCGGAAGACAACTCCCGGTAGCGCCGTTTTACCTGCGAGACTTTCTCATACATGTGGGCCGGCAGTCGGATCATGCGGCCTTTGTTTTGGATCCCGCGGTTCACACTCTGCCGGATCCACCAGGTGGCATAGGTGGAAAATTTATAACCTCGGGTGGGATCAAACTTTTCTACCGCTCGGGTGAGGCCGATGGTACCCTCCTGAATCAAGTCCAAAAAGGGCAAGCCACGATTGCGATAGCGCTTAGCGATCGACACCACCAGCCGCAGGTTGCATTCCACCATCCGCTTTTTGGCCGCCTCCCCCTGCCTCAGGATTTGCTGTAGCTCTCCCAAAGGGATCCCCATCCGTCTGGCCCAGTCTTCCACGGACTCATAGCTCTGGCGTTGCTCCAGCAGCAGCATCATCTGTTGAACCTGGTGAGCCAGACGCAATTCTTCTTCCGCAGTCAGCAACGAGTAACGACCGATGGTTTTTAAGAAACGTCCCACCGCATCTTGCAGATCAAGATTGTCCGACATATCCAACCCCACACCATAAATGCACGCCCTGTCAGGACTTTCACTCCTCCTGCTGCGTGAGGCCCTCTTCCCTTTGGCGAAGTTGACCTTTCGGCAAACAGCATCTTATTCATACCAACAGATAAGGCTTTTCGTAAAGGTTTTGACCCTAAAAAATCAGAATTCACATCGAGGATTTGATTCACTAAATATATTGAGTCAAGCGCTCTTGACTACTACCAGTAGTGTTTACAGTGGTTTTTTGCAGTCTTGTTACACTATATAAGGAAGACTCGGGAGTTGCAGCTATCACCAAAAGAGTTATTTTCTGTGTTCTTAAAAACCAGTAAAATTAATCATAACTTAAAACATTTTCCAAGAAAAATTTTTGTATTTTTGCTCTTAGATTGATACCAAAAATCTTGATTTATACAAAAACTTCTGTCAGCGCTAACTCCTTGAAAGCTACTCAAGGCTTGCACCACAAGGAACACAGGGATCCCTGAAAGCAATTTTGGCCTGCTTAAATCCGAGCTGTCGTTCCTATCGCCACACCAAAGCCCAGAAATGGGATCCCTATGGAACCCATCCTTCTGAACACTACTAAACTTAGCGCCAGTACTTAATTGAGACACTACCTGTAGTGTTAACGTTCGTGTTCCACCCTGTCAGCCCTAGAGGTCATCTGCTGGGCTATGGAAGCCAGGGGGTAAGAGCCGCAATCCCTGCTGCTTAATGGATCGGCGCGCTTCTAGGGGTAGGGGAGTGACCCGTGGCAGCGGAGTCGCTAGGGTTTGTGAGGGAGTTGGAACGGGTACGGGTGTTGGGGTTGGAGTGGGCTTGGGGGTAGCTACTACGGGTGGTGGGGTCGGGACAGGAGTGGATAGCTCCGTCGGGATCCGTTCTGGGGTAGGGCGAGGCCGACTCAATTGAAAACGGGGCTGCCGACGCGGGGCGGGGGTCGGGGTTGGACTAGGAGTAGGGGTGGGTGGGGCGGTAGGGGTGGCTGTGGGAGTAGAAGTAGGAGTTGGGACAGGAGTAGGAGTTGCGGTGGGTTCGGGGGTGGGTGTTGGGGTTGGGCTAGGTTCTAAAGTCGGCGTAGCGGTCGGTATAGGTGTAGGACTGGGGGTCGCCGTTGGCATAGGCGTAGGCGTGGCTGGAGGTTTGGGCTGAACGATCCCAAGGGCATCTTCGGCGCGCAGTTCTCCCCGCGTCAGGCGGGAGAGGGTATCCTGACCACCAGGAGTGTAGATAATCTCGCGGGCAGCACTGTTGAACACGTTGCGGATGGGATCCCCTTTGCCGTCCACCAGTTCCACTACCATCACATTGCGGCCGGGCTTAAAGCCCTTCAGATAAAAGGACTCCCAACGATCCAGTAAGCCCGATTGCCCATTCAAGGTGTAGCGCACCCGCCAATCTCGGGGCAGATCCGCTAAGAGACTTTCCCGCACCGGCGCATTGGCTAGCCAAAAATCCACCAGAATCGGCTCGGCTCCGTAGCTCCCTTTGGGTCGGTTGTAGGTGAGCAGGGGCAGTTGTGGTTGAGGCACATATTCCGGTGTTGGGGCCAGCACATGAAAGCTGACTTGGGCATAGGCTTCGGAATTTTTGAAGCTTTCGTGCCAGGGTTTTCCGGCGAAGACCCGTAAGGTATGGGATCCCGGCTCCAAATCCTTGAAAATGAGGGGAGTGTCGAGATCGTAGTAAGCCACATAGGGCTGGTTGTCCAACACCACATGCAGATGGGGGCCGAGTCCTAACTGGGGATCCTTAAAAAGCGGATACCCCTGCACGGCAAAGCGCACCGTCACCTGACCCTCAGACAGCACTTCCCCCGGCTTCGGGTTGAGGATCTGCACCTGCGGATGACAATATTCAAGGTAGGCGTCTAGCTTGGCAATCTCCGTCGGCACGGGCACACGTTCCAGCTGGGGTAGCGGTTCCTCCGCTTCGGTCGGGGAGCCCCCACAGGACACCAAAAAGAGGACGACCAAGAGACACAACCACCACCCCAAACCCCTTCGCATCAGCGGAACGGAGTTTTTTGTTCTGGCGTTTCCAGTGTGTTCTTGCATGAGCCTCACATCCCAACAACACGGTCGCGTTAGCGGAACGTAGTTCTGTCGCGTTTATCCTGAGCCAATTCAAGAGTCAGCAAAATCTGTGCTCCGCCGAGCTGCAGACAAGCCATCCCCACATTACCAGCATGTGTCCTTTGGGGAGGATCCCTTCTGCGCCCCTAGAATGGAATCAAATGGGCTTGTCCAATATGGGATGGGTAATTTTTTGAGGTTGTCTATGGTTCTGTCGGCGCTCGCGGCCCCTTGGGGTATGGATCTCACCCAGTTGCAAAGTCTGCTGAACAATGCGGCGTTTGCCATCTGTTTTGGGGCGATGTTGCTTTACTGGGCTGGGGCAACCTTCCCACAGGTAAAGCTCTTGGCAGAATTGGGTTTGGCGGGGATGATCGGGGCTAACCTGACGATCGCGGCCCTGTTGGCGGCCCGTTGGATCGATGCGGGCTACTTCCCCTTGAGCAACCTCTACGAATCCTTGTTTTTCCTGGCTTGGGGGATCACCACCCTCCATTGGGTGGCGCTCCATTGGAGCCGTAGCCGCTGGGTCGGAGTGATGACGGCTCCGGTGGTGACAGGGATTGTTGCGTTTGCCGCCTTGGTGTTGCCTGAAGATATGCAGATGGCCCAACCCTTGGTACCGGCTCTGCAATCCAACTGGTTGATGATGCATGTCACGGTGATGTTGCTCAGCTATGCCGCCCTGTTGGTGGGATCCCTGCTCTCGGTGAGCTTTTTAATCGTGACTCGTGGCCAAGCTGTACAACTGAAGGGCAACTCTCTCGGTCTTCAATTTCGTGCTCCGCAGCGCTCAACCCATCCCGAATGGGCGGAGAATCCTACCCCAGCCCATGTCTCAGAGTTGGCCTATGCCACCGCTGGGATCCCCTCTGCTCGCTCCGCCGCAGCCTCTTTGTCTGAACCTAGCCCACCCCTTGAACCGGCAGGGATCCCGTTGCAGCGCCTCACTCTAGCGGAAATTTTGGACAACACCAGCTACCGGCTCATCGGGTTGGGGTTTCCGTTGCTCACCATCGGCATCATTGCTGGGGCCGTTTGGGCCAACGAAGCTTGGGGTACCTACTGGAGCTGGGATCCAAAAGAAACCTGGGCCTTAATCACTTGGTTGGTGTTTGCCGCCTATCTCCACGCCCGCATCACCAAGGGTTGGCAAGGAAGACGCCCCGCCCTTTTGGCCAGCCTCGGGTTTGTGGTGGTTTGGGTGTGTTATCTGGGGGTGAACCTGTTGGGCAAAGGCTTACACAGCTACGGCTGGTTTTTCTAAAGGCTTGGTTGGCAGCAGATTTTCGGGCAAACTGACCCAGGTTTACAGGTATTCTGGTGCTGGCAAGCCGTAGTGGATCCCTTCGAGGAGAAAAGCGATGCGACTGTTCAACTACCTGATCTTGTTTTCGGCCCTCCTGGCCATTGCTCTCTTTGCCATGCAAAACGCCACCCCTGTCACCGTTACCTTTGCCCCTGGCGTGAGCATCGAAAGCCCTCTGGTAATGGAGCTGCTGGCTGCCTCTGGAATTGGTGCCACTCTAGCCTGGCTCTACAGCCTCTGGATGCGGGTGCAATTTACCGTTGAGGCCCGTGAGAAAAATCGACAACTGCAAGAAAAAGAGGTGGCCATCACAGAACTGAAGGAAATGGTGGTGGAACTCGAGGGAAAAGTGAAGCAATTGCCCCCTAGCAAACGCGCCGAACCACAAGAGGAAATCCAGGCGGTGGAAGAAGTGACCACCGAGGGATCCCCAGCTTAATGGCATATCCTTAAGAAAGACCTGGGAGTGGGTTAGGATGGCCTACGGGCTATTGAGGTATCATTGAACCTCCGTCCGCACATCACATCTTACTCAACAAATAACGTCCCTATGCAGGTCACACAAGAAAAACGTCCTGGCAGCCGGGTTGGCCTCAAGATCGTGGTAGAAGCCGACCAGGTAAAGCGCTCCTACGAAAAAACCCTGCGTCAACTGGTGCAGAATATCCAAATTCAAGGGTTTCGTAAGGGCAAGGCCCCCCGCAACATTGTTATGCATCAGGTGGGCCGTGAGCGTGTCATGGCCAGTGCTGTCGATGACCTGATCAACGATGCCATCAAACAAGCCTTCAAGGAAACCAAACTGAACCCTCTCAGCCAATTTGAGCTGGATGATGAGGTTGCGGAGCTGCTAGCCCAGTTCAATCCCGAAAGGGAATTCAGCTTCTCGGGGTATGTCGAGGTGTATCCCGAAGCCCGCGTTGGCCAATACAAAGGTCTGACAGTCACTGTCACCCGTGCAGAGGCCAAACCGGAGCAAATTGATGCAGCCATTGATCGCTGGCGAGATCAACGGGCTACCCTACTGCCGGTAGAAGATCGGCCCGCCCAATGGGGGGATGTGGTGATGATCGACTTCAAAGCCCGCGACGCAGAAGGCAATCCCCTAGAAGAGATTGCCACCCAAGACTTCCAATTGGAACTCAAAGAAGACAACTTTATTCCTGGTTTTGTGGCGGGCATTGTCGGCATGAAGCTGGACGAAACTAAGGAAATTGAAGCCACCTTCCCCCCAGACTACTTCAAAGAAGAGTTGGCTGGGAAAACGGCAACTTTTACCGTCAGCCTTAACGAGATCAAAACCAAAGAGCTGCCCGAGCTAGATGATGCCTTTGTGCAGGAGATCAGCAGCTTCCAAACCGTGGCCGAACTGCGGGAACATCTGCAAAAACGCCTTGAAGAGGATGCCTTAACACAATCGGAGAATAACTTAGAAACTGCCATTCTCAACGCCATTCTGGAAACCACTGAGGTGGAATTGCCCGAAACTCTGGTACAACAGGAAACCACACAACTGTTGGCCCAAAGCCTCAATACCCTGCAACAGCAAGGGATGCAGGTGGGAGACATTCGCAAGTTTTTGTCGCAGTTGCCCCCAGAGACCCTGAACAGTTTGATGGATCGCTACCGTCCAGAAGCCATCGATCGGCTGCGGCGCACCCTGGCTTTGGGCGCTATCATTCGGCAGGAGCAAATTGCGGTCGGTTCAACTGAATTGGCAGTGGAAGTACAAGAGGTGATGTCTGCCTATGCAGAGCAGGGCACCCGCTTGGATCCAGAACGGGTACGACGGGCAGTTCATGAGGAATTGCTCACCCAAAAAGCCATTGCCTGGTTAAAGTCCCAAACCACAGTCAACTGGGTAGATAGCGAGGGTAACCCCACTGAAGCGCCTCTCTTCTCTGTAGCTGATGAAGACAGGGGTGAACCTGAAGCCTCGCAAGTGCCCGAAGCAGAGTTTGGGGCCGATGAACCAGAAAGATTAGAAACAATAGAGGAAACGACAGAAGTCAATACAGAAGTCACTGAAGAAAATGTGGCAAAAGTAGAGGAGGCTGCTCCTCCAGAGGCCACTGCCGTTGATGTTGATATTGATGCTGATGAAGGGAAAGGCTCTGCATCTGGGGTTGAAGATAGCTCAGAGCCAGAAGTCCCTGTTGAGGTAGAGTCAGTAGACTTAGCCTCTGACCCGGCACCTCCCTTAGCGCACGAGAGTGCAACTCCAGCATCAGAGGCCATCCCCGACGAAACCAAACCCAACAAAAAGGGCAAGAAAGGGAAATAAACCGCTTGTACTCTCGCTTATACTCTGAGTACTCTGAACAGGCTGGAGTTGCCTCTTGCTAACGGCTACCTAGCTCCTGCTCGCCTACTGCTGGGATCCCCTCCCCACTTGTACTGTAGGTCGCAAAACGGTAGTCCGTTGCCGTATCCGCTTGGCAAGGCTTGAGCCAGCTGAGGTGGTCATCAACCCGTAGGGCCTTGGTGGAACCGCAACTAAGCTGGGCAACCTCGCCAATCTGTAACACAGCTGTAGCATAGCTACGGATCCCTCACCGACTTCAGCACCCATTTCCGCAGTCCTAAGCGACAATGGCAGCAAAGAGAGTGAAGTGCGGATGGGATTGGCAGCCGGGATCCTAATCGGACTGGGAGTCGGGTTGGTGTGTGCTCTGCTCCTGCTCTGGCAAAGTCATCGTCGCTTCAAACGGGAGTTGCAACGGCTGGTATCCCTGGTCAATAGCCCTTTGGCGCCTCATTCTCCGGAGGAAATGCTCAGTCTGCTCAGTCGCCAGCTCCGCCAACAGCAACTGGATTGGGTCAGTCAAAACCAGCAGCTGCAAGATTGGCAATACCTGAGTCAGCGCCTCCCCTGGGGGTATTTGCGGGTGGATGAGAACAATGTTGTCCTGGACTGCAACCCGGTGGCCCAGCGCCTTTTGCGCATCAACCAATGGCAACCAGGCATCAAGCTGCTCCTAGAATGGGTGCGTTCTTATGAATTGGATCAGCTGATCGAAGCCACCCGTCAGCAGCAGGCTGACAGTCCCACCCAGAGCCGGGAGTGGATTTTTTATCCTTCAGGGGGGGATGGCAAACCGATTCCGCTCCGAGCTTGGGGTCTGCCGCTGCCCCGGTCTCATGTGGCCATTTTCTTGGAGGATCGGCTGGAAGCCAAAATGCTAACCCAACAACGGGATCGCTGGGCTTCCGATGTGGCCCACGAACTGAAAACCCCCCTGACCTCGATTCGCTTGCTGGCGGAAACCCTACAGAGCCGCGTTGATTCAGCCCAAGCGGTTTGGGTAGACCGCCTACTCAACGAAACGCTGCGCCTCATCCGCTTAGTGGAGGATTTACTGGAACTGAGTGCCCTCAACTTGGGGGCGGGATCCCAGTTGCAACTGCATTCGGTGGATTTGGCTGTTTTGGTTCGAGAAGCCTGGCAAAGTCTGGAACCTCTGGCTAAGCCCCGCCAGCAGGAACTGCATCTGACGGGCACGAAACAAGCCTGCCTCTGGGGCGATGAACAACGTCTGTATCGACTGATTTTGAACCTGCTGGACAACGCTATCAAATACGGCAAGCCAGGATCCCCAGTGCATGTGGTTTTGGCCGAAGCGGGATCCGAGGTAGGCCTGGAGGTATACGATCACGGGCCAGGATTGGCCGCCGATCAGTTCGAGTCGGTGTTTCAACCCTTCTACCGCACCGATACGGCCCGCGCTCGCAGCAAGGGAGGCACTGGCCTAGGGCTGGCGATCGTGCGACAAATTGTTGAGGCTCATGGGGGCACGATTCAATTATCCAATCATTTCCAGACAGGTGGGCTATGGATCCGGGTGAAACTGCCGCAAAAACGACTGGATCCCTTGTGAATCCGTTGTCTAACTGAGAACATCAGGATGGGGTTCCGTTGAAAAGTGCCCGGGATCGGTTGCATTTAGGGCTATTCATCTCGCAAGGGATCCCCTAGAATTGAACTAGGTAATCTTTACACTCCACACCACAGGCATTCGGAATGGGTACCGACTATCATTCCGCGGATTTGTTGTCGGAGCGGGAATTGCAAGTCATCGAGTTGATCGCGGCGGGCATGACCAATCAAGACATCGCGGAACATTTGGAAATTAGCAAACGCACCGTTGATAATCACATCAGCAACATCTTGAGCAAAACGCGAACGACTAACCGGGTTGCTTTGGTTCGCTGGGCCTTGCAGTGGGGAAAAGTCTGTCTGGATGAAGTGAATTGCTGCACCTTGGTGGATGACAAAATTGCTTAAGCTATGGCTTTCCCCTGAGCTGTCTCCCCAATCATTCACTCTTTTTCGGGTTTCCTAATCACTAGAAAATTTTCTGTTGCCTTATTCTTTGCAATGTCTGTGCCCATTGCTAAATTGAAACATTACGCGGTTCGTTTCGATGCCATGCCCTTGATGGTTTATCGGGAATTGGCTGCCCATCTGGCTTGTGTTGTGGGTGTGGAAACCGAGTTGGAGTGGAAAAAAGGATCTACCTTTCGGTACCAGGATAGCCAAGTTGAAGCCTTGGTTATTCATCAATCTCCTGAGGCGGATCCTGAGCAGATCAAGCGCATTCTTGATCATTATGGTGCCTGGCAGTACAGCCCCTTAGACTAGAACCCTCTCCGAGGATCCTCCCAAACCCAGGGAGGGTTGTTCAGAAACCAGGGTGGCCTAACCTGTCCTATACTCTACAACGCCAATGCGCTACAACACTTACGTGACTACGTGATGACAGAGCCATACAGAGCTGTAACAGCAGATTGCAAGCCATGAAGAAACCGCAGGGATCCCCTGCCGAAAACTTGCGACTGCTGCCCCTGCAATGTCACGATTCGTAAGGCCCTTTACCCGGATTGCCTTCCCATGTCGCACTCACCCGCCATGTCCAGTGCCACCCTTTCCACCGCCAGCGATGGCGGTCGTTTGCTGCGGGCAGCTCGGGGAGAAGTATTGGATCGTCCCCCCGTTTGGATGATGCGGCAGGCGGGTCGCTACATGGCCGTTTATCGGGAGTTGCAGAGCAAATACACCTTTAAGCAGCGGTGTGAGATCCCGGAATTGGCGATTGAAATCTCGTTGCAACCCTTCCGGGCCTTTGCCCCCGATGGGGTGATCCTGTTTAGCGATATCCTTACCCCCCTGGAAGGGATGGGGATCCCGTTTGAATTGGTGGAGCACCAAGGGCCGATCATTGACCCGCCGATTCGCTCACAGGCGCAAATTGACCAGATTCGGTTATTGGAGCCGGAAGAAAGTCTGCCCTTCATCAAGACCATTTTGAAGACGTTGCGACAGGAGGTTGAAGGGAAAGCCACCCTGTTGGGGTTTGTCGGATCCCCCTGGACGTTGGCCTGTTATGCCGTCGAGGGACGCAGCTCGAAAGACTATGCCCACATCAAGGGTCTGGCCTTTACGCAACCGGAGCTGTTGCATCAATTGCTCGGTAAACTGGCGGATAGCATTGCCCGTTACGTTGTGTACCAAATCGAGTGTGGTGCCCAGGTGGTGCAGCTATTCGATACCTGGGCCGGGCAGCTTAGCCCTACCGATTACGAGGTTTGGGCTTTGCCTTACCAAAAGCAAATCGTCGATTACGTGAAAGCCCGATATCCACAGGTGCCGCTGGTGCTCTACATCAATGGCAGTGCCGCGTTGCTAGAACGAGTCGGTCGGGCCGGGATCGATATTTTCAGCCTTGATTGGATGAGTGATATGGCCGAGGCACGGACTCGCCTGGGATCCCTGGCGGTACAGGGGAATCTTGACCCGATGGTGTTGTTGGGATCCCCGCAGTTGATTCGACAACGCACCCTGGAAATTATCCAAAAAGCGGGCCCTCAGGGCCACATTATGAACTTGGGCCATGGCATTCACCAAACCACCCCAGAAGCAAATGTGCATCATTTCTTCGAGACAGTGCGCCACTCGGCAGAGCTGCTGAAAGCCTGGTTGTGAAATTAGCCTGGTAGATCCTAAGCAGCTGTCAATCTTGTCGGTCTAAACAGGTCAGGATCCCAAAGACCCTAGAGTTCGTATAGACCCATACAGGTGCCCAGACAAGTGTCCAGAACTACCCTGGAACGTGAAGGGAGTGCTTTCAACCACAGGATCCATGGCCATCTCGACTCTGCCCCCTGTAGCTCTCACCCAGGTACACCTTTCCCCTGGCAGCCACTTGCTCATCGAAGGGGTGAGCTGGGAGCAGTACGAGGCGTTTTTGGAGGAGCTGGGGGAAGAGCGGCGGGTACCCCGCATCAACTACTGCGATGGGATCCTGGAACTGATGTCGCCTTTGCCAGCTCACGAACGCCCCCACAGGATCATTGCCCACATCCTCGTGGCTCTACTGGATGCCCAAGAACGAGCTTGGGAAGATTTTGGCTCCACCACCTTCAGGAAACCGAAACGAGCGGGCTTAGAGCCGGATACGTGCTTTTACATCCAACATGCCCCTCAGGTGTGCAGCCACATGCGTATGGATATGGAAGTGGATCCGCCGCCGGATCTAGCCATTGAAACGGATGTTACTTCCAAAACCACGTTTGATGCCTATGCCACCCTAGAGGTGCCGGAGCTGTGGATTTACGAAAATCGCCGTTTACGAATTTACCTCTTAACTCCGGAGGGCTATCGGGACTCTACCGTTAGCCTGGTGTTTCCAGAGGTGGATATCCTCACCTTGATTCCGGAACGGGTGGAACGAGCTTTCGAAGTGGGTACCAGCCAAATGTTGCGGGAATTTCGAGCCTCGCTGCAAGCCTCTTCAGCACCCTAATGGGATCCGTTTGGCGGGTTTTGTCAGGGATCCGTCCTCAAGCTCGGATCTGGCGGAGACTGTGGAGATAGGATGTGAGGGATCCCGACTCCTCCTCACCGAGACCTGTGGCGTTTTCTTCTCCCCGCAAGTTTCCCCGCCAAAAACCGGTGCTGCGTGTCGCTCAAGCGATCGAGCCCACCAAAACTTACCCCTGTCCCTGTTGTCATCAGGGCCAGTTACGTTTGATTACGTTAACGGAGGCGCTTGGTTGTAGCCGTTGTCAACACATTTTTGCCATTACCCCCGATCAGCTGCACATTGAGCAACTGGCGGTGTCCTATCCCTATCGCAAAATTTGGTTTTGGAACGGCTATCAGTGGGTGCTGCGGCGGGAAAATACCCCCCAGGGATCCGCTCTCTTGGGCCTGACCCTCAGCTTGGGGGTGGTGCTGGTGGTGGGCTTCATCGGCGCCCTGTTGTTCCCCACTCAAACTCAGTTGCTCAGTTGGTTCATCATTCTTTGCCTGTTGTTAACCCTGTTGATGGTGACGGCAATCCTGCTCTTGCGGCGGCCTTGAGGCTTCACGTATCGCAGCAAAGCGGGACTCTGTGTCCTCAGCACTTGTGAAGCGGGTCATTTCCTGTTAGCAGTGGTCTGGGGAAAACAGCGGATCGGTCTCCACCGGGAGAAGTTGCAGTGACAGATTATGGTCTCCGGCCCGCTAACGCGAGCGGTCAAGATTTTGACTTAGGCACCACGCTGCGACAGATACGTCGTCTGTTGCCGCAGTTGCAGCGGCTGGGTAGCCAAATCAAACGTCAGGCGCTGTTGGCCCTCTCTGAAGCGTTGCTGGAGCGTTCTGATCTGTTGCTGGAGGCCAACACTCTGGATCTGGAAAGCTGCCGCGAGCAAACCCTGCCGGAGTGGATCCTGAATGGCATGAAGCTCACCCCCGAACGCCTGCAACGAGCAGCCCAGTTGCTGGCCCGTTTGGCCCAACAACCGGATCCGATCGGCCGATTGGAGGGGGGGTATCGGCAGGAAAATGGGATACTCCTGAGCCGTTACCGGGTGCCTTTGGGGTTAATCGCCCTCGTTTACGAGATTTATCCGGAATTTGCCTTGAATGGCATTGGTATGGCCCTCAAAACCGGGAATGGTGTGATTGTGGCGGGGAGTGGCCCAATTCAAAAAACCCACCAAGCCATCGTGGAGCTATTGGCAGAGACTGCCTACGAACACGGGATCCCCGAAGGAGCGATTCAATCTTGCCCTGCACGAACTGGAGGATCCTCGTTATCCCCTCAGGATTTGATGGCGGATTCACAAGAGGATTCCCCCCTGTTACCCCTACTGCAGCAAACCCGCTATCTGGATCTGGTGATTCCCTGCGGTCGTCCCGGCTGGGTGGAGTTTCTGTTGCAAGCAAGCAAAGTGCCGATCTTGATGACCCACTTGGGCTATGGCCATATTTATCTGGATCGCACTGCCCCCTGGCCTTTGGTGAAGTCGGTCTTGCTGGATCATCTGGCTCAGTACGGCTCGGAAGGGATCCCGATTTACCAACCCCTCACCCTCTGGCTGTTGATCCACCCCGACTGGGCGGCGGCTCATTTGGCTCAGCTGATCGAGGCATTACTCAGCCAAGGGATCGATATTCAAGCGGCAGCCCCAATCCTGGAACACTATCCCGAGTTGCACCCGATTGGGGAAGGGTTTGATTCCACAGAACGGCCCCACCTGCGCCTACAACCCATCTCCGATCTGGCGGAGGCGATCACCTGGATTAATAAAAACGGCTACCATCAATCAGAAACGATCCTCACCGATAGCCAATCGGCAGCGCAGCGCTTCCTACAGGAGGTGGATGCAGCTCTGATCCACATCAATACCTCTCCTCTGTCGGCGGGGCGAGGGGCCGGGATCCCAACCTTAGGGGCGTTTCGGGATTTATCGCTGGGCGTTTCGATCCAACGGCTGCACGTGCGTGGCCCGATTGATGTCGAAGCCTTGACAACGGTGAAGGTGGTCGCCCAAGGTGGCTTGTGGTGAGGGAGCCGAGCTCTTGCCCAAGCCCGTCCTGCAGAGATGATCTGCCTGCCAAAGAACCAATCAGCGTCCAGTTTGCAAAGGGAGCACGTTTTTGGGGATTGACCTGCGCAGTTATGTATTTTTGGATCGGCTACAGCCACAGTATGCTGCCTATCTGGGTACGGTAGCCTATGGGTTTTTGCCCCTCCCCGGCGATACCTCCCTGTGGATCGAGATTTCTCCGGGTATTGAGATTAACCGCATCATGGATGTTGCCCTCAAGTCCACGTCGGTGAAGCCGGGGCTACAGGTGGTGGAGCGCCTTTATGGCCTTTTGGAGGTGCACTCCAGCAACCAAGGGGATACCCGCACCGCTGGTCGTGCCATTTTGGCGGCTTTGGGGGTGAGAGAACAGGAACGCCTCCGGCCCCGCATCATCTCCAGCCAGATCATCCGCAACATCGACCCCCACCAGACCCAGTTGATTAACCGTTCCCGCCGTGGTCAGATGCTGTTGTCGGGGCAAACCCTTTACATTCTGGAGGTGCAACCGGCGGGCTATGCGCCCTTGGCCGCCAACGAAGCGGAAAAATCCGCCCAGATCAACATCTTGGAGGTGATGCCCTTCGGCAGCTTTGGCCGTGTTTATTTGGGGGGAGAAGAACGGGATATTTTGGCCGCTTGTCGGGCTTCTGAGGAAATTTTGGCGGGGGTTTCCGGTCGGGATCCCCTTTTGATAGAGGCAGAGGTGTAACCCCATGGCTGAATCGGATCGTCGTCCTCAGTTTTCCCCTCGCCTGTCCCCCCTGCTCCGGCGCAGCGATCTTTCCCAGGCGGATCGGGTGAGGTTATTAACCGAGTTGGCCTCTCCCTACCGGAGCTTGCGCCGCTTTATCTACCTGGCGGTGGGATCCTCGGCCACCATCGGGGCATTTGTGTTTTTCTTTCGGGCCTTGGCAGGTCGAGAGTTGAGTGTGACCTTGCCCAGTTTGGCCCTGCAATTGGGGATCCTAGCCGCTATGCTCGGCCTGAATCATTGGGAAGGGCGGGCTCGTAAACGGTTGGTTGGGCGGGTGGAGCAGCGTTTGGGCATTAACCCTTCTCAATCTTCTGCCCCACTGGTCTCTTCTGAACCTGATGAACCTGAGTGCTAGCCCAGGTCGGGGTCGTCATCGTATTCCTGGTATTCCTGATCCTCAGCCGCGCTGCGCAGATAGCGACGCTCGGTACGGCGATAGGGATCCGGCTGCTGCCACCGGGGCCATTTTTGGCCGATTTGGATGGCGAGAAAGGCAATCAGAGCCACTAACACCGCCAAGGTGAGAATCGGAATCACCAAGACCACAATCGCTATCCCAACGTAGATGGCCACCTTTGGCAGGGCCGGATCGACCCCCAGATGTCGGCTGCGCACCCAATCGGTGAGTCGTTGATCCCATTCCCGCAGGCGCGGTTTGCTCTCTTCGAAGATCTCTTGCAAAATTGGCCCTAGGCGACGCAAGTTCCCCTGAGTTTGTGTCCTAAAATCCCGCATCGAGCGCCCCATAAGGATCCCTTGCCAGCTTCAGCCCTATCCTAGCCCACCCCCAGCCGCCGCTTGTAAAACCAAACCCAAAGCCAAACGGGGTCATCTGCGCGGATGTAAATTTGTTTGAACATTTGAATCTGAGATTTTGGAGGCTTCGCGGGACTACAGTACACTGAGGGCACTTGCGCAGTGGTGTTGCTGCCACGCCAATTCAGTAAACGCTTTTTTCGACCTGCTCGACTGGAGAACGCTAATGGCTCACTCGGTCAAGATCTACGACACCTGCATCGGTTGTACCCAATGTGTGCGGGCTTGTCCCACCGATGTGTTGGAGATGGTGCCCTGGAAGGGTAACAACAAGGCCGGGATGATCGCGGCCTCCCCTCGCACCGAGGATTGTGTTGGCTGCAAACGCTGTGAAACTGCTTGTCCCACTGATTTCCTTAGTATTCGGGTTTACCTAGGCCCTGAAACCACCCGCAGCATGGGCTTGGCCTACTAAGTCTGGCAGTCGGCTGCAAACCTATACTGGGGGGATCCATTCCCCCTCTTTTCGTGGTTGCACTAGCGATACAGCTGGTGTTGGCGAATGTACTGCTCAACAGCGGTGGGTACTAGGTAGCGGATGGATCCCCCTTTGCGGATTTGTTCCCGCAGATAGGTGGACGATAGCGTCAGGGTCGGTGCTTCTAGCACTTCTGCCTGCAGCGGTAGCTTTTCAGCTACTGCCCGCAGCACCTGCAGTGCATCACCGGCATCGACGCGGGGAGCAACAATCCAGTGGCAGATCTGGGCTAATTCCTGCGCTTGGTGCCACTGGGGCAAATCCCGCAAGGCATCGACACCGATGATCCAGTACCACTGGGTGTCGGGTTGCTCCTGGATGAGACTGCGCAGCGTTTCGATGGTGTAGGAGCGCCCTTGGCGGTGAATCTCCAACTCCGAGCAGGCGAAGCGCTCGTGATCGGCAATGGCCAACTTCACCATAGCCAGGCGGTCGGCGGTGGTGGCACCAGAGGCTAAGGGCTTGTGGGGGGGATCCCCGGCAGGCATCCACAGGACTTGATCCAGGTGGAACTGCCAAAGGGCCTGCTCCGCCATGATCAGGTGCCCCTGGTGGACGGGGTTAAAGGTACCTCCCAAAATGGCAACCCGCCGGGATTTGAGGATGGAAGCACTCATGGTTGCTGGCTCAGGTAGGTGATGGCAGCGCGCAGCCAGTCTTCCGTTTGTTGGGGTTGCGGGGGCAGGGCTTGCAGAGCTGTATAAATTTCGCTGGCGCTGTAGCCGAGGGCAAGGAGGGCCATTTCTACTTCTTCGCGGATGGGCATAGGGGGGCCTCCAGCTAAGATTTGTTCACTCACTCCCGCCCCCTGTCGCCAGTTGGCCAATTTGGTTTTGAGTTCTAGAGCCAGCCTTTGGGCAGTTTTGTAGCCCACGCCGGGGGTGCGGGAAAGCACTCGTATATTGTCGGTGACCACGGCTTGCACCAATTCCGGCAGGCTGAGGGTATTGAGCAGGGCCAATCCCAGCGCCGGCCCCACTCCCGAAACCTTGATCAGCTCCACAAATAAGTCTCGCTCGGCGCCGGAGCCAAATCCATACAACACCAACTCCGTTTCTCGAACCACCAAGTGGGTAAACACCTGGATCGACTCTCCCAAAGCAGGCAATTGCTTGAGGAACCGCTCCGGTGCTTTGACCCGATAGCCGATCCCCTGCACCTCAACGGTCAGGTTGCTCCGTTCCCCCAACTCGATGGCTACCAGATGGCCCATTAAAAACGCGATCATGCTGTCAATCCAACCCGTGTTTAGGATACTGCCAGGCCAAGACTCCGGATCAGCCCCTAGGGGAAGCGCCAAGGAGAATCTAGAATGAAAGAGGCTTGCGGACGGTCATTATGACTTCAACATCGGCATCGGCCACTCCTACCTCGGCGCGCTGGATTTGGCGAGGGCAGTCAGTTCACTACGTCAAACAGGGTGAGCACGGGCAGCCTTTGCTTTTGGTACATGGCTTCGGGGCCTCCACCGACCACTGGCGCAAAAACATCCCCGAATTGGCCCAACATTATCAGGTTTACGCCATCGATTTGCTGGGTTTTGGTCGTTCTGCCAAGCCCAACTGGGATTACCGCACCGAGATTTGGCGGGATCAACTGCGGGACTTTTGCCAACAGGTGGTGCGTCGGCCCGTGGTGGGGATTGGCAACTCCCTTGGGGGCTATGTGGTGCTGAGTTTGGCGGCAGAGTGGCCGGAGTGGATTCGCGGCGTGGTTCTGCTCAATGGGGCGGGTGGCTTTTCCACTCTGGGGGGATCCCCAACGGGATGGAAACAATGGTTGGGTGGCCTGGTGGGTTGGGGGTTGCGCCAGCGCCTGGTGTCGTACCTGCTGTTTCTGTATTTGCGGCAGCCCCGGGTGATTCGAGAAAAGTTAAAACAGGTTTACTATGATCCGGCAGCGGTGACGGATCAGTTGGTTGAAGATATCCATCGCCCCAGCATGGATCCGGGGGCGGCGGATGTGTTTGCGGCTCTGATGCGAGGAGGCCAGAAAGGCCGTTATGTGGATGAGTTGCTGCGCAGTTTGGTGCGTCCGTTGTTATTGATTTGGGGAGAACGGGATCCCTGGATGCGGGCCCGCGAACGCTCCAAGTTGTACCGCGCCCATTACCCGCAGTTGGTGGAGCATTTCATAGAGGCCGGCCACTGCCCTCACGATGAGCGCCCAGAACTGGTGAATCCTTTGATTCGCGATTGGATTGAGACCGGGCTCCCGGCCACCACATCGCCCCCGATTTCTAAGGCTGCCTCTGTCTCAGAATCACCTCCCTAACATCACATCCTTAGCTGTTTGGCAGCTCCTCCTCCGAACCCCCTTCCAACCCGATGGTGTATTTCGACCACTCTCGGTGGGTGCCGCTGCCGACCGCTTTGGAAATTTCAAAATGAAGGGTGCTATGGGGTCGACGGGGTTGGCGTAACAAAGGCATACCGGCCTCACGGGGGGTGCGATTTCCCTTTTTGACATTGCAGCGCACACAGGCACTGACGACATTTTCCCAGGTGTCTCCGCCGCCACGGGAACGGGGAATAATGTGATCGAGGGTGAGATCCTCTCCAGAACAGCCGCAGTACTGACAACGGTGGGCATCCCGATACAGAACATTGCGACGGGTGAGGGGGATCTCTTTGTGGGGAATGTGGACGTAGTGGCGCAGACGAATGACAGTGGGCAAAGGCATGTTGCCGTAGACCACTCTGCCGTTGTGCTCGATTTGTTCCGCTTTGCCCTTGAGTAAAAGAATGACTGCCCGACGCCAACTGGTAATGTTGAGCGGCTCGTAGGAGGCATTCAAAACCAAAACTTTGCCCATAGTGCTACGCACCGCTGACAGGATCCCAAAAACCGATCCAAAAAGGGTCAGCTACCCCAAACTGTGTAAGTTATGCAAAATATTAACACAGCTTCAACCGTTGTCATCGGCTGCCATGTCCTTGGCCAGCACCGGTTTTTTATGGATTGCGGGAGCTCCCGTCTGTCGATAAGTTGGGCAGGCTTACCTCAAAAACGGTACGGTTTTCTTGGCTTTCCGCCCGCAGGTCTCCTCGCAACAGTTCCACCGCTTTTTTAACCAGCGGCAGACCCAATCCGGTGCCTCCCTGTTGTGCCTGATCCAGCTGTGGAACCCGATAAAACTTCTCGAAAATACGGGATAAATGCTCCGATGGGATCTGCACCCCTGTATTGGTGACTTGTAAGTGTAAATGGAGTGAGGAGCCAGAAACCAATAAGTGAATCTGTTCGCCGGCAGGAGTGTATTTGACAGCATTGTTGAGCAATTCACTCAGAATGCGAGTCAATAACCCTGCATCAGTAGTGAAGATAAAGGGATCCGAAGGAATTTGGGGGATGAAAGTGAGTTGACGTTCTTGAAAACGCAAGGCAAACGGCTCCAATACTTCCGTAAGCCGATCCTGTACGCAAAAGCGAGTTACTTCCAGTTGACGGCTACCAGATTCCAGACGTTGTAAATCCAGGAGATCGTTGACCAGATCCAGCTCTTTTTGCCACTCTTGCTTGAGAATGTTAAAGTAGCGGATTTGCTTCTCGGTAATGCCGCTTACCTCCAGCATTTTTAGGGCCATTTTCATGCTGGTGAGGGGAGTGCGCAGCTCGTGGGAGACCATATTGAGAAAATCTTCTTTAAGCTGGTTTAGCTTCATCAACTGCTGTAGCTGATTCTGAGTTTCTTGGTAAAGGCAAGCTTGGCGAATGGCGATACTGCATTGGATGGCTATTTGTTCCGCAAAGCGGATCTCGGCAGGAGTAAACCCTTCATGGGGGAGACGAATTAACTTCAGAAAACCCAGCAGTGAGGTTGTTGTTTTGGATGGGGTCTGTGACACTGAGGCTTCCGAGGGGATCCGATCCTGGAGTTCTGTGTGTAAGGGGCAAGCGACAAGGGTACACCAACCGCGCAGGGGATGATTGGTGCTGAAACAGAGGGTTTGACCCTGCTGCAGTTGTTTTAGAAGGACGGGATCCATCGGCAGTGAGACTTTGCCAATGCTCGGCATAGAGCCTGCAAATTCATAAGCCAGAGTATAGGTGTGGGTTTCTGCCTCAAGAAGAGCAACCCCACAAACGCCCAGGTGTAGGGATTGGGTGAGTTCCTGAGTAACGGTAGTGAGGATGTCTTCTTCAGACAAACTGGAGCGCACTTTATCACTGATCAATCGCAACAGTTGCTCATAGCTCACCAGTTGACGCAGCTCGGCATTGCGCACTTCCACTTGGTATTGCAGCTCGGCGTTGGTGGCCTGCAGTCGTTGGACGAGAACCGCCTGTTGCAGCGCTAGACCCAGTTGATCCGCAAATTGCTTCAGGGATTCGGGCATCCAGGGATCCCAGCTTTTGGGGGCCGTGCAGTGATGGGCGATCAACAGACCCCAGAGGCACTCTTGCTCGGTAGAAGTGTGGGAGGAATCCGCTTGCAGAATGGGCACCACCAAGTTTGCCCGCACTTGTAAACTCGCTAGCAACTCCCGGTGACAGGGTTGAACTGAAGCGGTGTCGATATCTTCAATGGCTGAAATGCGGCCCTGCTGATAGGGGTGGTGCCACCCGCTCATGAAGCAGGGATCTTCAATGACTCGACCCAGCAGGCTGAATTTCGATTGACTGACAGATTCTGCAACAATTTCTCCGGCCCAGTTGGGTAAAAAACGGTAAATAACCACCCGATCTACCTGTAGCAAGTGGCGAATCTCCCGCACAGTGAAGTTCAAAATGTCTTCGACTTGTGAGAACTGTCGGATCCCTTGCGTGATGCGGCTGAGCAGATGGGTTTGCTGTAATTGATGTTTTTCTGGGGTTAAGTCCTGCACACTGGCAATCATGCCGATTAGATTTCCCTTACCATCTCGCCAGGGAGCATCCAAAATGCGTACCGGAAACCGCTCCCCGTTGCGGCGCATAAAGGTCAGTTCCCATCCCTGCAAAGGCCGACTTTGATTCAAGCCTTGAGTGAAGGCTGCGAAAATAGTCTCCAATTCCTCGGGTGGCCAATAAACATAGGGGGGATCCCGCCCAAGCAGGGCTTCTTTGGGCCAGCCCACCATTTTGGCAAAGGTATCGTTGACGTAGATTTGTTTGCCCTGAAAATCGGCAGCGGCAATGCCCAAGGGGATGGAGTGTTCAATGCCGATGCGCAGATTGAGGGCCTTTTGCAGTTCCTCGGTGAGGATTTCCTCTTCTAGCTGACACAAGGTGGTGAGCGCTTGCTGGGCTTCTGTCGGCAAGGGAGGCTGGGATGGCCGGTGTTCCAGAATCAGGTTCAGGCAGAGATCCTCTTGATTGACAACCCCCAGCAGGGATCCCGTTGCATCCACGACTGGCAAATGCTGAACTCCGTGGGCCTGCATGAACTGAACCAGCGTTAAGGGATCCCGATAGTCGCGGGCAGCAAAGGTCAGCACAGGCGTGGTCATCACCTCCTGAACCGGGATATCCGTCGCCCCCTCACCCTGAGCCAGCCATCGCAATGCATCTGTAGCCGTCAGGATGCCAACCAATTTGTGGGGATCCCCTACCAGGGCATAGCGGAAGGGAGACCCTCTCTGAGCCAGAAATTTAACGACAGAGATGACGGAGTGGGTAGGACTTACCAATAGGGGAACTGGCTCAAGGAACCGCTCCAAGGGTGGAACCCATCCAGAGCCTTGAGTCATAGGCATCATTTCCAATTCGCGCAATTATGAAGCAATCAATCATGGATCAATTTATGAATCAATTCTATTTTTATGTTAAAAGCTGCTTGAGGAAAATGCGCAAAACTACGGAATTCAAGCAAGGTCAACGACCGCGCTCACAAGGGGATAGAGTTTTCCTGGCAATCTTTATAAGTTTAATCCCATTTTCTGGAATTATTGTTTAACGGCTCTCCTGGAAAGATGGTCGGGAGGGAGCGTTTTTGTCCTGGGATCCTTACCCGATTGGGTGTTGACATTTGGAATACCTGAGGCTGTCACCATAAAAAAACAGGAAAGCCGTTTACAGCCCTTTCGCTAGTCACCTAGCACGGGGGAATCCCCGGAGCCCTTTCAAAATGGGGTCAGGACACAACAGTTGTTGTAGCAAACCCGCGAAAGGGCTGTAACTAGCCCTTCTTTTGGGTCTTTTTGGATTTGGAGTGACCCGAGGAAGAAGTTGAGTCGGATCCCTTGGGCTTTTCAACGGGTTGCTGGGTAAGACTGGGACGACGTTTATGCCAGTCGGTGCTTTGCTCGTAAGCGTAGGCAACCTGTAACACTTTGCTCTCCTGGAGGGCATTACCCACAATTTGTAGGCCAATCGGTAGCCCATCCACAAACCCGCAGGGCAAGCTTAGCCCCGGCAAACCCGCCAAATTCACCGGGATGGTCATCAGGTCGCACAGATACATGCTGAGGGGATCCTCCCGCTCACCTGCTTTGAAGGCTGGGGTCGGCGTGGTGGGGCTGACCAGCACATCCACCTTTTGAAAGGCCTTGAGAAAGTCTTGCTTGATTAGGGTACGCACCTTCTGGGCCTTTAGGTAATAGGCATCGTAATAGCCGGAGGAAAGGGCATAGGTGCCGATCATAATGCGGCGTTTTACCTCAGGCCCAAAGCCTTGCTCCCGAGTTTTGGCATACATAGGCACCAACGAGTCGGCAGGTGCCCGTAGCCCGTATTTCACGCCGTCGTAGCGGGCCAAATTGGCGGAGGCTTCCGACGGGGCAATGATGTAGTAGGTGGCCAGACCGTACTGAAAACTGGGGCAATCGATCTCGAGGATCTCAGCTCCCAACTCTTGCAGATGTTGAATGGCCGCTTGGACAGCGGCACGGGTTTCATCACCACACCCCTGCCCCAACAGATCGCGGATCACCCCCACCTTCAAGCCCTTGATCTCTGGGATCAAAGCCTGGCTGTAGTCGGGAATGGGTACCTTGAGGCTGGTGGAGTCCATCGGGTCGTGACCGGCGATCCCTTGCAGCAGCAACGCCACATCCTCAACGGTGCGTCCGAACGGCCCGATTTGATCCAAAGAAGAGGCAAAGGCCACCAATCCATAGCGAGACACCAGTCCGTAGGTGGGTTTCAGGCCCACCACCCCACAGAAGGCTGCCGGCTGACGGATCGACCCACCGGTATCGGAACCCAAAGCCACCACGGCTTGATCGGCAGCTACCGCCGCCGCCGATCCGCCGGAGGATCCCCCTGGTACACGAGTTAAGTCCCAGGGGTTGGCGGTGAGTTGAAAAGCAGAGTTCTCAGTGGAACTGCCCATGGCAAACTCATCCAGGTTGGTTTTGCCCACTGTAACCATGCCTGCTGCCGCCAGTCGCGCCGTCACTGTGGACTCATAGGGAGGAATAAACCCCTGCAGGATCTTGGAGGCACAAGTTGTGGGGATCCCCCGCGTACAGAGGTTGTCTTTGATGGCAATCGGGATCCCTGCCAAAGGGCCAATCTCTTCCCCAGCTTGAATCTGGGCATCCACAGCCCTAGCCTGTTGGAGAGCCAGCTCCTCCGTCACTGTGATGAAACTTTTCAGCTGCGGCTCCAGTTGGGTGAGACGATCCAGGTATTCACGGGCGATCTCTTCGGCAGAGCGCTCTTTCTTCACCAACTGGGTATGCAGGGCACGGATCACGGACATAGACCAACTCGCAGGGAAAGGCAAACGCGGATGGGGCTAGACAAAGCCCTCTCTAGGGTAATCCAGATGGGATCCCTTCCCGGCGACTTCTTCGACTGTGGGTCTGACAACCAGGGACACCAGAGACACTAAGAAATGTTAAGCTGCAGAAGGTTTGCATCCTGAAATCAGGTGGGCGCTATGGAATCGGTTTACAGCGGCAGCGACTTTCCCTACACCTTTGTTAACCCTCCGATCTACTCTGCTATTGCCCTGTTCAGTTTTTTTGCGATCATTTTCGGCATTATTTTCAAAGACAAGTTGGAATATCAGGTGGCCTTTTGGCATCTGAACCGGGATAGCCAGGCGCAGATTCGTTACCGCACCCCTGGGGTTATCCTCACCTACGGCCTTTGTTGTCTGTTTACCTTTGGTTTTGTGGCCGCTTGTCTGTACGTATTTGGGCTATCCCTGGCTTTGGCCGGTCTGGTGGGCGGGATCCTGGTGCTGTTCACCGGGGGTTTGGTGTGGTGGCAGATGGGATCCCTGTTGGAGCTGCTGGTGATGGGTGGATCCCAGGCCATCGATATCGACTCCTACGGGGCCGGGGCAGCGTTGGATCCCAAGGCAAAAACCGTTACGGAAAGCGAGTAGAGGGCCACCTGAAAGGTTCTGAAAAATAATTTGGAGTGCTGATTTCAGCTTTTATGCAGCCCATTTGGCAAGCCATTGCTCAGCACCTGTCGGAAGCGACAGGGGATCCCTTGCAAACCTTGCAGTATCGCTCTGTCAGTGGTGGCAGCATCAACGCCACCTATCGGCTTTCCTGTGGTCAAAAAGACTACCCAAAAGACTACTTTGTCAAGTTGGCCCGTGGAGGCAGAGCTGGGGTGATGGGGGCCTTGGAGATGTTTGCTGCCGAAGCCGCCGGATTACAAACCTTGGCCGCTGCCAATGCCATTCGGGTGCCCCAACCCTTGGTCTGGGGATCCGCTGAAGAGCAAGCCTATCTGGTGTTGGAGTACTTGGATTTGACCTCACCGCGTCCCCAGACCGCCAGTTTACTGGGATCCCAGTTGGCCCAGTTGCACCGCACCCTCTCCCCCAATGGTCGCTATGGCTGGGAGCGCAACAACACGATTGGCTCAACGCCCCAGATGAACCCTTGGGAACAGGATTGGCTGGACTTTTATCGAGAGCATCGGCTCTTCTACCAGGTGAAGCTGGCTTGTCAACAGGGCTATCGCGGTCAGTGGGTCACCCAAGTAGAAAGGGTGATGGCGGAGCTGGAGGCATTTTTCCAGGGCTACAGACCGGATCCGGCCTTGCTCCATGGGGATTTGTGGGGCGGCAACTATGGGGCTCTGCCGGATGGAACGCCAGTCATTTTTGATCCGGCCCTCTACTACGGGGATCGGGAGACGGATCTGGCAATGACGGAATTGTTTGGGGGTTTCCCGGCGGAGTTTTATCAAGCCTATCAGTGGGCCTATCCTTTGGATCCGGGCTACCCCAGACGCAAACCTCTTTACCAGCTCTACCACTGGCTTAACCATCTCAACTTGTTTGGAGAAGGCTATATGGGTTCGGTTAGCCGAGCCCTGCAGCAGTGCCTTAGCTTCCTGGCATGACAACGGCCCCCATATCTCCCAAAAGGCGGGACTGGTTGCGCAGCAAACCTAGCAAATTAAGGCGATTGGCTCGGAGGACAGGATCGGGATCCATCACCAAAACTGCCTCAAAAAACTGTGCCACCTGCGGGGCTGCTTCCTGCAGGGCTTCCACCAACGGGGTAAAGTCTCCCTGAAGGGCGGGCTCCACACCGCGGCGGTAAATCCTTTGGCAGACTTCGTAAAGTTGAATTTCTGCCGGATCCTGCAACTGTTGGGGATCGATCACTGCCGCTGGATCCACAACGTCATAGTCTAAGCTACCTTGCGCCGCCAGCCGGGCACAGCGATTCAAGGTGGGGTACAGATCTGCCAATTCCCCGGTTGCCCGCAGATGTTGCAGATACTCAGCGCGCAAGAGAGTCAGCGGCAAATTGCTCAAGGCTCGCAAAGGGAGATCGGACTGTTCTGACTTTACGGAGTCCCCATCTGAAAGCCTGAGGGATTCAGGATCCCCCAACACTGCCCTGACCAGATCATAATCGATCTGTTTTTCCTCCTGTAAAAGGGTTTGCAGCCGTTGGGCCAAGAACTCCTGCAGCGCTCTCAGGGTATCGGCATCGCCCTCCGCATACTCCTGAACCAGTCTCTGCAGCAGCTGATTCACATCCAATGCCCACTCAGCATCCCAAGCGATCAACACCAAGCTATTGGCCGCCCGCCGTAAAGCGAACCGATCAGAAGATCCAGTCGGGATCCGCCCCAAGCGAAACATGCCCACCAACGTATCCAGGCGATCCGCCCAACCCACTACTCGACCCGTCAAGGTTGTAGGCAGAGCCTCTCCCGCCCCCAGAGGCCAGTAGTGCTGCTCGATCCCGTCTGCTACGGCTTCCGGTTCCCCATCCTGACGGGCGTAGTCGGCCCCCATGATCCCCTGCAACTCTGGGAACTCGTACACCATCTGGGTAACCAAGTCTGCTTTGCACAGTTGGGCGGTGCGATCCACCAGCGCCTGATCCTGCGGTTCTAGGTTCAAGGCTAGGGCAATCTGGCGGCTGATCTGGCGGATGCGTTCCACCTTGTCCCGCATGGATCCCAGCCCTTCCGCAAAGGTAACGGCCTTAAGACGATCCACTTTCTCCGCCAACGGGATCCGCAGATCTTCTTCGTAGAAAAAGCGAGCATCCGACAATCGCGCCCGCACCACGCGGCTATTGCCTGCCCCGATTCGTTCCGACTGTTCAGGGTCACCGTTGGAGATGGTGATGAAGTAGGGCAACAGTTTTTGGGGATCCCGTCGATCTCGGACTGGAAAGTAGCGTTGGTGAGTGATCATCACCGTCTCGATCACCGCAGCCGGTAAGCGGAGAAATTCCGGTTCAAACCGCCCCAAGACTGCCGTTGGCCATTCCACCAATTGCACCACCTCCCGCAGCAAAGCGGGGGGGATCTGGGCCTCTCCATTCACCTGGGTCGCCAGCTTGGCCACCTCTGTCTGAATGGATGCCTGCCGCACCGCCGGATCCGGACTCACCCCTGCGGCTTGCATCTGCTCGCTGTAGCTCTCGGCTTGCTTCAGGATGACCGCTCCTGGCCCCAAAACCCGGTGCCCTTGGCTAACCCGTCCTGCCACCAATCCCGGCTTGGTATTCCCCTCATGGGTGGGTAACAACAAGGGCAACACCTGATCATCCCAGAGAGACACCAACCAGCGAATCGGACGGGGAAACTTCAAATCCCCACAGGCCCAGCGCATCAGCCGTTCGCCGCTCAGCCCCGTAATCCAGCTGGGAGCCAACTCTTGAATCACTGCCGCCGTCGGTCGTCCCCGCACCTTCTGCACCGCAAACACAAAGGATCCCTTGCCCACCTGCCGCACCTCAAGACTGCCGGGATCCACCCCCTGCTTCTGGGCAAATTTCTCGCCGGTGGCGGTGAGTTGGCCATCTTGGTAGGCGATCTGGGCAGGCGGGCCTTTGACTTCTAGGGTGCGATCCGGTTGTTGATTCGGTAATCCCTGCAACAAAACGGCCAAGCGGCGTGGTGTTCCAAAAAGTTGCATCTGCTCTGCTTGCAAATGAGCCTCTGTCAAAGAGGCCGGGATCCCGGTTTGCCACTGCTGCAAAGCTGAGTCCACAAAGCTGGCCGGGAGTTCTTCGCAGCCGACTTCCAGCAAATAGGCAACCATAGCTATCCCATTTATCCCAACTGTGTGACGATCACGGATTCTTTGCCCCAAAATTCAGGACATCTTAGTCTAGCAGGCGGGCTGGGGCAGCAGTTCAGGTAAGATGCCTCACTCAATACCAGCTTTAATACCAGCTTTGCTCCGTCGGCACCCGATGGGCGGGATCCCGTGGCACATGTACCACGATCATGGAAAGGGTGGGTCGATTGCGGGCGATGATCTCCGGTTCTCGCCCTAAGCGGGATGGATTGCGACCTTCGCTGGGGATCAACATTAACAGATCTCCCGGCTGCAGTGCCTTGAGAACTTCCGCCACCACACCCCCCTGCACCCGTTGAATCGGTAAGTTCGGGAAGTCTGTTTCGTCCAACTTCGGCTTAGGAACTGCTCGTTCCCCTCCCGGTCGGGTTTGCACCAAGAGAACCTGCAGACCGGCTTTCAACTCGTTGGCCAAGGTTTGCGCCAATCCCACCGTCTCCTGCAGGGAACGGGCAGATACCTCCGGCTCAGCAGCAGCCAAGAGAATGCGTCGGGTCATTTCGATCGCCACCGGAAAGCGGGTGATCAGCACCGGGATCCCGGCCTGCCGTACTACTGCATCGATGACACTGCCGAAAAAATTCTCTGCATAGGTGGAGTAGCCCTTCCACCCCAGCACCACCAAGCTGGCCTGCCGTTCTGCTGCCGAGCGGACGATCCCTTTATCAATAGAGTCATCCACCCGCCGAATCGGTTCCACCTGGGTCAGGGCACTGTGAGCAAAGGCTTCTGCAAAAGCCAACAACTGCTCCTGCTGGGAAAGCGCTCCCGGTGAAATGCCGGTGCGATCCACCAGCACATGGAGGGGAAGCAGCGTTCCACCCTCTTTTTTGGCCAGAATTAAAGCCAGCCGCAGCAGATTATTCTCGGTATCCGGGTTGGCCACCGGCACCAAGACCCGGCTTCCCCATCGAGGCTTCGGTAATTCCGTCGATTCTGCCAGCACTTCCGTCGGCTGCATTTGTTCCCCCCAGCGGGCGACAATCCAAGGAGAAGCAACACAGGTGACCAGGATCATGGCGATGGTGCCATTCACCGTCAGCTCATCCACCAGCTCCACCTCAAAGGCCACCGTGATTGCCGCCAGCGTTGCCGCCGCCTGAGCCATTGACAGGCCAAACATCACCATCGTGCTAGAGAAGCGCCAGCCAAACAGTTGTGCCGGGATCCAAGCAGCCCCAAACTTGCTCACCACCTCCGCCCCGATCATCACCCCCCCCACTAGCAGAGATCGCGGCTCCCCCAACAGAATGCCGGGGTTGATCAGCATCCCCACCGAGATCAAAAAGAAGGGCACAAACAGGGTATTACCAATGAACTGAATCCGGTTCATGAGCGGACTCAGCTGCGGGATGATCGGCGTAATGGCGGTACCCGCCAGAAAGGCTCCCACCACCGGCTCAATGCCAATCAGTTCTGCCCCATAGGCCACCACAAATAGGGTGGCGATGACGAAGGTAAACTCCGCCCCTTCATCGTGCCCGAAGCGCTGAAAGAACCAACCTCCCAGCTTCGGAACTCCCCAGAGGGTGGCAAAGGTGTAGAGGGTGAGCAAAGGGATCAGGGTAAGCCAAAATTGCAGCGTCAGTTCCCCTTGATGGGCCCGCACCACCACCGCCAGCACCAACAGCGCCAAAACATTGGTGATCAGGGTTGCCCCCAGGGTTGCGGTCACCGTTTGTAGGCGCATCAAACCCAGCTTCGAGACAATCGGCAGGCCAATCAGGGTGTGGGAGGCAAAACAGGAGGCTACCAGCACCGCCGCCAAAAAGTTGTAACCCAGCGCCAGCATGGCCCCGGTGCCAATCAGCATTGGTAACAAAAAAGTGAGGGCACCAAAAATACTGGCCTTGCCCGCATTCAACTTCAAATCCTCCAGGCTGGTTTCCAACCCAGCCATAAACATGAGGAACAACAGCCCCACTGTGCCGAGCAGGATAATGGTGTCGTCCCGCTGCAGGATGCCCAGGCCGTAGGGGCCAACCACCAAGCCGGCCAAGATCAACCCGATGATCCCCGGCAACCGTACCCGCTCAAACAGCAAGGGGGCCACCAGCATGATCGTCATGATGATCAAAAACACCAGCACCGGATTCTCCACCGGGCCAATGGCTACTGCCAGAGGATCCCCATGCATCTGGGTCCAGTTGGCGAACTTGGCAAACATAGATCACCTGACAAACAGCGAATACACCCGAACGGGACAAAGTGCCCGCATGAGTCTATCAGATTCTTACAAGCGGCTTTTAACCGTCCATTCACACCTTGAAAAGACCGTCAGGCAGAATACAGACCGTCTAGTAGCCGCACGCATTAGAATCGGAGGGTAAAAGCTCCTCTGCCGCTTATGAACCAGCTTGCTCCTGGGAAGTTGATCGGTCAGCGCTATCAACTGGTTCAAAGCATCTCAGCGGGTGGCATGGGCCAAGTGTTTAAAGCAATCGACACACGCCTGTTTAATCGTCCAGTGGCGGTGAAGCTCTTGCACCAAAACTTGGCTGGAGACGAGAAGACTCAGCAGCAATTGCGCAAGCGGTTCGGGCAGGAAGTCCGCATCAGCACTTTGCTGGGGGAGCATCCCTCCATTGTCAAAGTGCTCGACTATGGCTTGGAAAGCAATCACCCCTATCTGGTGATGGAGTATCTGACCGGCCACAGCTTGGGTGAGCTGATGCTCAAGTACAAACCCATGCCCCCCAACCGTGTGGTCAATATCGCGCGGCAGGTCTGCGCAGGTCTGTACTATGCCCACAGTCTAGAGACCAATCAAGATGGCCATGCGATTAAAGGAGTCATCCATCGGGATATCAAACCCAGCAATATCTTTGCCATCAAAGACGAAACCTTGGGCGAAACCATCAAAATCCTCGATTTCGGTATTGCCAAGCTGCTCAGCGATGTTTCCATTGCCCTTGGCACCCAGACCACCGGTTTTTTGGGAACCGTGCGCTATGCCTCGCCCGAGCAAGTGCGGGGAGAAGAATTGGATGCCCGCTCTGACATTTACTCGTTTGGGGTGGTGCTGTATCGCATGTTAACTGGGCAACAGCCCCTGCGACCCAAAACCGATTCTTTCCCCGGTTGGTATGACGCCCACAACCACCAGCCTCCTCAACCCTTTGACCGCTCCGCTCTGCCCTACCCCATTCCGGTAGAGCTGGAACAGGTGGTGCTCTCTTGTCTGGCCAAAGACCCGGACCAGCGGCCTCAGGATATGAAAATCCTCAGTGCCCAACTGGAGGGATCCCTGCAACTGGAGGGCACCGCCAGCCTGATTGCCCCCATCTCTCGCATGACACCGCCGACAACCCCGATTTTTTCGGAGCGTACCTTAGCAGCGATGGATGGGCAGGAAGGCACGTATCGACTGATTTCCCCTCAGGAAACTGGACGTAAAGCCTTTGGACACAAAGCTTGGCCGATTTTGGGTGGGGTGGCCCTGATGGTTGCCATCATGACAGGTACCTTTTGGGGGATGCGCCTGCTGTTGGCTCCGGGCGGGAGAACAGAGACCCCCACCGAAGAACCGGATCCAGAAACAGCCGAGACCACCGGGACGGATCCCTCAGAAGCCCTAGATTTAGAAGATCTAGGGTTGTTGCGGGATCCCGAAGGCGAGCTGGTGTTTGAGGATGACCCTGACCCCGCCCTTACCGAATCGGAAACGCAGTCTGAAAGCGAATCTGAAGGAGAGACAACCACAGAAGCGCCTCCAGAACCGGATCCCAGCCCTACCCCTGCTCAGCCGGTGGCCCCTCTTCCTGCTGCTCCTGTTGTTCCTGCACCGGTTGTCCCTCAAGCGCCGCCCCCTGTGGTTACGCCAGCCCCGGCTCCGCCTGTTGCGGCTCCTGTTACCCCCGTACCGGCCCAACCGCTCAATCAACCGTTGTTCCCACAAAGAAATCCGGCGAGTGCTCCTGCTCCTGCCCCGACTGCCGCTGTTCCTAGCGAAGCTCCTACCCCCAGCCGCTTACAGCAACTGCGAGAGGAACGGGAACGCCTGGGAAGGGATTAGGCTCTACAAACTCTGCAATCACTTTGCCATTGATACTCGATACAACAAAATCAGCACAAAAAATCCCGATGACTGTCATCGGGATCCCCTACAAAAGGTCAAGGTTTTCTAGCTGACTTGCGGTTTCAATTGATCCTCAAGTTGCTAGTTAGTCATGAATCGGATCCCCGGTGAGCGGATCCCAAAACAGGCGGATTCAAGCCGCAGCCAGACGGGCATTGGCGGCATCCCAATTCACCAGGTGCTCTAGGTAGGTGCTAATGAAGTCGGGGCGCCTGTTCTGGTAGTCGAGGTAGTAGGCGTGCTCCCATACATCCAGGGTGAGGAGTGGAGTTTGCCCATGCACCAGGGGGTTTTCGGCGTTGGGGGTTTTGGTCACTTTCAGGGTGCCATTCTCCAGTACCAACCAGGCCCAACCACTGCCGAACTGAGTGGCAGCAGCGGTTTTGAACGCCTCGGCAAATTGGTCGTAGCCACCGAAATCGGCATTGATCTTCTCGGCAATGGCTCCTGTGGGCGCGCCGCCTCCACCCGGCTTCATGGATTCCCAGAAGAACGTGTGATTCCAGACTTGGGCCGCATTGTTGAAGATACCCGCTTTGGCCGGATCCCCGAAGGTAGCCTTGACGATCTCCTCCAAGGATTTGCTGGCCAGTTCGGTACCTTCGATCAGTTTGTTCAGGTTGGTCACATAGGCAGCATGGTGTTTGCCGTGATGGAAGGAGAAAGTCTCCGCTGACATGTAAGGCTGTAGCGCATCGGAGGCGTAGGGCAGAGCCGGGAGTTCGAAAGCCATAATCGTCTGTCCTCTGTGTCTTGTGCGAAGGAGTGCAAGGAAATAAGGCTTCTACCTGAGGGAGGTGTTACCTTTCTTTGCAGTCCCAGTGTAACTCAGAATGACTACGCTTTGGGATCCCAGTCGGTCTCTCCCAATAGGATAGGTCTTCTCGGTCAACTCTAACGGGATCCCTCCCGTAGCAGCTCAATGACCAATGGGACAACATCTTTGAGCAGGGGGATCAAAACGGCAGTTACTGCAGCGATGGTCACGGCATTGCGGGTGAAGTTGAGGGTGTCGCGGCTCAGCTGAAAAAACCGTTCATCCCAGCGCTTCACTTCGGCTTCGATCCGTTCTTCCGTGTTGGCGATGCTCTCCAAAACCTCTTGACTTTGCTCGGCCAGTTGCGCAATCGCTTGGGCATTGGCCTCCACCGTGCGCTCGATGCGATCTAGCCTGTCTTCGGTGTAAGTCATCGAGGGCGGGCGAACTGGTTTGGGCTGGGAAAATCCTGGGCCGGGATCCCTTCGAGCGCTTCGGTCATAAAGCGTTTCCAGGTGGGGGCGACAAAAGCACCCCCTGCGGTACCCGCCAGCATTGGGGAGTTGTCGTCGTTGCCGATCCAAATGGCCGTGGAAAGCTGGGGTACATAGCCAATAAACCAGGCATCTCGGAAGTCGGAAGTGGTTCCAGTTTTACCCGCCACAGGCCGCCCATCATCTAGCCGAGCAGCGGTGCCCGTTCCCCCGGTTACAACCCCTTTGAGGATTTGGTTCAGTACCGCCACCGACCAGGGATCCAAGACCTGCTCCAGGCTGGGCTTGGCCTCAAAGAGGATTTGGCCGTTGCGATCCACCACCTGGGCCAAGAGGGTAGGCTCTAGGGCATGGCCGCCATTGGCAAACACCGCATAGCTAGCGGCCATCTCCAGCGGGCTAATGCTGGCAGAACCCAGGGCTGTGGCCAGGTTGGGGAACATCTCGGCGCTAATGCCTGTGGCCTGAGCAGCCGCAATCACATTGCGGATCCCGACATCATCCGCCAGTTTCACTGTCGGCACATTGCGGGAAAGCTCTAGGGCACGGGCAAAGGAGAGAGGACCGTAGAAGGTGTTGTCGTAGTTTTTCGGGCTGTAGGGCGGGGATCCCGGATAGGTAATCGGGGTATCCTCCAAAATGCTGCCGGGTGAATAGCGCCCTGTGGCCAAAGCTGTGTAAAACACGTAGGGCTTAAAGGTGGATCCCGTTTGGCGAAAGGCTTGGGTGGCGCGGTTAAACTGCCCTCGCTGCGCATTGATCCCGCCTACAATGGCCTTGACATACCCCGTGCGGGGATCCACCGCTGCCAAAGCCATTTGATTGGCCCGTCGAGCTGCTCCTATCCGTGGGCCATCTTCATTGACAATGCGCTGAGCAATCCGTTGGAGCCGCAGATCGATGGTGGACTGAATCCGCAATCCTCCCTGCACCAGGGCTTGTTCCCCATAGCGGCGACGAATTTCCGCCTCAATAGCATCGGTAACCGCCGGAGCATTGCTCTGAAAGGAGGTGATCCGGCCCAGGGTCAATTCCTGGTCGCGGGCTGCTTGCGCCTCTTCGGGGGTGATCCAGTTCAGTTCCACCAGGCGATCCAACACCAGTCGTTGCCGCCGTTTGGCTCCCTCCAGATTACGAAAAGGGCTGAGGGTTTCTGGGGCGGGCAGGATCCCGGCCAACATGGCTGACTCGGCTAGGTTCAGCTCCGCCGCATTCTTGTTGAAGTAGCTCCGGGCCGCTGTTTGAATGCCGTAGAGGTTGTGCCCCCAATACACCTGATTGAGGTACATTTCTAAGATTTCGTCTTTGCTGAAGACCTGCTCCATCCGCACCGCCAACACCGCCTCGGCCACCTTACGACTGAGACTCCGTTCCGGCGTTAGGAACAGGTTTTTCACCAGCTGCATCGTGAGGGTGGATCCCCCGCCCGCAGAGCCAAGCCCACCCTCCACACTGCCCAAGATCACCCGCCCTAAGCTGATGGGGTTGATGCCTTGGTGGGTGTAAAAGTGGCTGTCTTCAATGGCTAGGAGCGCCTTTTTCATTTCCGGTGAAACTTCTTCCACCGAGATCACTTCCCGGTTGGCTTCTCCATGCAGGCTGGCGATCGGTTCACCCCGAATATCCACAATGTGGGTAGTAGCAATCGGTACATAGTCCCGCAGTTGATGCACATCCGGCAGATTGCGGAAGCTGATGGCCAAACCCACCAACCCGGCAGCGGTAGCAGTGGAACCGAGCAATAGGGATCCCAGGAGCAAATTCCCTACTACACCCCCAACTTGAGCGAGCAAAGAAGGCCTTGGGGGTGGCGAATATTCGGCTTGCCCGTTGAACCGTGCTCCGGGAGTTGGACGACTGGGGAGACGACCTGAAGCGGGGTCTTTTGCCCACGGTACCGATTGTTTGCGACTGTACGCCACGTCCACAACCCCAACAAACCTGACTTATTATAAGTCTCTCCCTGTGGGCAAGGCAGGTTCAGGGATCCTCTAATCGGTTTCCTCTGGCAACCCAAGCTTGGCGGTTAGGAAGCGGTTGGCCACAGTTTCCGGTTGAATCGCAGACAGGATAATATGCCCGGAATCGGTGATGATCACCGCACGGGTACGCCGACCATAGGTGGCATCCACCAATTGACCTCGCTCGCGGGCATCGCTGATGATGCGTTTAATGGGAGCAGACTCTGGGCTGACAATGGCGATCACACGTCCAGCCGCGACAATGTTGCCAAAGCCAATGTTAATCAGGCGGGTATCCATAAGTGGGTAGACATGGGTAGGCAGAGCTGGGATCCGGGATCTCCATAAAAGTAGCAAATAAAACTGCCAATCAGCATCTTTACGGATGAAAGAGAATCATTAGTAACCTGGGGGGACCCACAGGATGATACAGGCAGGGATCCCTCCAGGCACAAAAACGTAGGAAATACAAAGTTTTGAAATGCGACCTTGATCACTGCCCCAGTGAGTAAAACAGCATTATGCTTGCGGGTAAGTGAAAAAAAGATCTCTCCATCCAGTCTTGAAAGGGAACGTGTGAGAGATTGTTCACAAGGCAAGCTGCCTCTATCGGATCCCTTCAGGTCAAGATCATGCAACCCCATCTGGAGAACCACATCCTCAATGATCGCTACCGTCTTCAGCATTTAATCAGTGAAGGGGGGATGGGAGCTGTCTACCAGGCGGTGGATACGCAACGCTTCGATGCCACAGTGGCGGTGAAATTGCTGCACCAAAGGCTGCTGGTTAAATCTCATCTTCACGATCAATTGTTGCAACGATTTGCCACTGAAGCTAAGGTCAGCATTCTCTTGGGCAATCATCCCAACATCATTAAGGTGATGGATTATGGACTCGAAGGGGATCAACCCTTTTTGGTGATGGAATTTTTGGGGGAAGCACCTCTAGTCGGACAGAGCCTGAGCCAATTGTTGAAGCAAGAGGGGCCGATGGCTCCCGAACGGGTGGTGCGCTTGGCCCGTCAGATTTGCGCGGGATTACACCATGCCCACTGCTTTGAGCGGGAGCTGGATGGCATTTCCATCAAAGGGGTGATCCACCGCGACATCAAGCCCAGCAATATTTACATTGTCCGGGATCCCACCTCGGGCCAGGGAGGAGAAACCGTTAAGTTGCTGGATTTTGGCATTGCCAAAGTCTTAAGCGATATGACCCTGAGCTTGGGCACTGAGGCTTTGGGATTTCTAGGTACTGCCCAGTACGCTTCCCCCGAACAGCTGCGCGGCAAGGTCTTGGATGCCCGTTCCGATATCTATTCGCTGGGGTTGGTGCTTTACGAGATGTTGGCGGGGCAGTCTCCGCTAGAACCCGAAACCGACTCTTTTTGGGCCTGGATCGATGCCCACAACCATCAGCCCCCTAAGCCCCTGCCCCTAGAGCAACTGCCTCATTCGATTCCACCGACGTTGCAACAGATTGTCTTCGCCTGCCTGGAAAAGGATCGGGAGGAACGCCCCGTCAGTATGCAGGCCCTGAGCAATGCCCTAGAGGCTGTGCTGCAACCTCCCCCAGAAGGGGCAACCGTTGCGGATATCACCACCTGGATCACACAACTTTTGAAACATACGGCACCCCCTTCTGTACCAGTCACCCGCCCCGACACGACGGTTGAACTTCCTCCAAAACCTGTTTCTGGCCCTGCCCCTAGTGGCAAGGTGGGTACACCCAATCAACCCCTCCGTTCTCAGGCTGCGTCTGGCCCACAGGGATCCCGTTCCGATGGTTCTGGGCCTGTTTCCGGGTCTCCAGCTTCTCACCCTTCACGGCCTGTTACCCCCGGCACTCCCTTATTTGCGGCGCGAGAAGAGAGTCCTTCCCTGCTAGAAGATGCCTTGCAGCAGCCGTCTGAAATCATCTCCTCTGAACCTTCTCAGCCAGCTCCAGTTCAAGAGGTTAGCGATATTGATCCAAAAGACAGCTCCACGCAGGAACCCCGAGAAGGGATCCCGGCCACCATTCAGTATTCTTCTATCTCGGTTGTTCCTCCCACACCGGTCGCACAGCCAGACCCACCCACTCAACCGCAGAAGACCGAACTCTCCACTGCACAGGCAAGACGGACATTCCCCCCAGGATCCCCAGCAAGCTCTGCTCAAAAGACACCAGCTCCTTCCACTCGGGTTGTAGCCAAACCCACAACTGGCAAAGGAGCCTGGTTGTTTGGCCTGCTCCTGGTGCTCTTGGGTTCTGCTGGGGGAGGACTGTGGTATCTCTCCATGCAGACCGCTTTTGGGCCTGAAACCCCCGAACCGGATCCCTCCCCCACTCTGGTCGCGGCAACCCCCGAACCGGATCCCTCCCCAGAAACGACGCCTCCCCCAACTCCAGAAGTAGAGACGACTCCAGAACCGACACCGGAAGTGACGCCAACCCCCACTCCAGAAGCGATCCCGACCCCGACACCAGAGGCCACCCCAACGCCGACCTCAACTCCAAATCCGACACCAGAAGCCACCCCGACTCCAACCCCGGTTCCAACACCAACCCCTGCACCAGCCCTCACTCCGACACCAACCCCAGAACCGACCCCGACCCCTGTACCCGCAACACCACCACCAACCCCTGTTCCACAATTTACCCCTCTGCTACAAGGAGTTCGACCTCAAACCACACCTACCCCAGCTCCCACCGCCGCTCAAGCGGGAGTAGATGTAGTTGCCCTTTTGGATCAAGGTCGCAGCTTGATTGGATCCGGGCGCGGGTTAGACGCCTTAGTCACCTATGAGCGAGCCACTGAAGCCGATCCGAATTCTGCTGCTGCCTGGAGTGGGAAGTGTATGGCGGCTGTGTTACTTGGACAATTCCCGGAAGCGCTGTCTGCCTGCGAACGGTCACAACAAATTTCTGCCGATCACCCAGAGGCTGCAACCGGACGTTGTGCAGCTTTGGTGGGGTTGGGGCGGCAGTCGGAAGCAGGGACGGTCTGTAACCGAGCTGTGCAGTTGGATGCCAACAATGCCTATTCCTGGCTGAATCAGGGGGCGTACCTGATTTGGGCACAAGACTTTGCTAAGGCCGCTGAAGCCAGCCAAAAAGCAACCCAACTCAACAGCAATCTCTACCAGGCATGGTTCAACCAGTCTCTATCTTTATCTGCCTTACGTCGCTTTGATGAGGCTCTACGTGCTTCTGACAAAGCAGTGGAATTGCGCCCAAATTTGGCAGATGCCTGGTATGGTCGGGGTCTGATCCTGGAGCAACTGGGCCGCAATGAAGAAGCGGTAAACTCCTACAAACGGGCTGTGGAGTTACGCCCCGGCTATCCCGAAGCATTGGCAGGGGTAGGCAGGCTCTCGGGCTATTGATACAACCCTTTCATGCTCCGCAGTCGCATGTCGCGTAGCATTAGTGTTGCGTAGCAACAATGCCTACGGCAGGCTGCGCCACCCCAAAAGTGAACGCGGGTTTGCGACAACAACGATTGTGTCCCTAACCCCTTTCAAAAGAGCTAGAGTGCTCCGCACCGCTGTCGCGAAAGGGATTGACCCTGTGCTAGGTGACCAGCGTTGCCCTATGGGCCACCATGACCCTCATCACAATACTTGGTTTCTGCCAACTCAGAAACATTAGAAACAGGTTGAAAGTAATCAAGGTCAGCATCTATCCTGCCGATGAGCAGTCCATCCTACTAGCCAAGCATTTTGACTGGACCCGATGGCTGTGGCATCACTGCTTGTCTGTCGTGACGGAAACCTACAAGACGACCGGCAAGGAGATTTCTGCTTTCATCGTGAAAAAACAGATCCCAGCGCTGAAGGTTGAGCATGAATGGCGGAAGGAATGCTATTCGCAGTGCTTGCAGCCGTCGGTACTGAATCTGTCACGGGCGTTCCAACCCTTCTTTGAGGGGAGAGCGAAGTACCCCAACTGCAAATCTAAGCATCATGTGCCGACGGCAGACTTACGCCATCGGCAGTCGGTTCAGTTCCCTCAAAACGTCAAAGTGATTTCGTGATTTCTGAGTCTGCAATCAAGTTTCTTGGTTCTCTGGGTAGGGTTGCGGCTCACAACAGCATGATAGGGACATCAATGGAGCAATCAATATCAGCAATGAAGGCTTGCGGATTCTGGCCTCAGGAAGTGGGGCTTCTGATCTAGGACGCGATGTAAGACCAAAGGGAGGAAGGCGCAAGTCCACCCTCTCCGAGGCTGTTGTGGATGATTAGAGAAGCCCGCGCTGTATGCAGAGCATCAGCGTCGGGCACTTCACCAGAGCGGCTCAACAACCCTTAACCGGCCACTGCCGAGCCCGATAAAGTGGGCCGAACCTCAGCGGACATATGCTCAGGCTCGTACATCTTCAACACGTATTCCGCCACCATGCGGTCGGTGTTGAAGACAGGGTTAAGGGTGCGAATTGCCTCCTTCATCCGGGCCACCCAGCGGCGCGGGATCCCGTGCTCATCACGGTCATAGAACATCGGGATGACCTCATACTCCAGCAGATCATAGAGGGAGTTGGCATCCAAATCATCTTGGGCCGCCGGATCGAGACCGTCGATTTCTTGGCCAATAGCCCAACCATTATGACCGTTGTAGCCCTCGGGCCACCAGCCATCCAAAACCGACAAATTTAAACCACCGCTAAAGCCCACCTTTTGCCCAGAGGTACCGGAAGCTTCCAACGGTCGCCGGGGGTTATTCAGCCACACATCCACCCCTTGCACCAAGTTGCGACCGACATAGGCATCGTAATTTTCGATGAAGGCGATGCGATCCGCCACTTCCGGTTGGTTGGACCATTCCACCACCCGTTGAATTAAGCGTTTACCCCCTTCATCGCGGGGGTGAGCCTTACCGGCAAAAATGATTTGAACCGGGTAATCCTTATTGGTGAAGATGCGGGTGATCCGCTCCAGATCCCGCAGGATCAGATCGCCTCGTTTGTAGGTGCTGAAGCGACGGGCAAACCCAATCGTTAGGATCTTCGGATCCAAAAGGTGGCCTACCGCTTGAATGCGCTCGTTAGCTTCCCCGCGATTACGCCGGGATCGCAGCACCCGGTGGCGAGCAAAAGAGACCAAGCGCTCCCGCAGGGCCGCCTTACGCCGCCACAACTCCTCATCGGGGATCTCGTTAACCCGCGCCCACACCTCAGGGTCTGATATCCGCTCTAGCCAATCGGGCCCCAAGTACTGGTCGTAGAGATTCCAGAACAGGGGTGAGATCCAGGTGCGAGCGTGAACACCATTGGTAATTGAGCCGATCGGTACCTCATCTACAGAGCGCTCCGGGTAAAGCACATGCCACATTTCGCGGGATACCCGTCCGTGTAGCTTGCTCACCCCATTGGCCGCCCGTGCGTACCGCAACGCCAGTACCGTCATGTTAAAGCGCTCCCAGGGATCCCCGGTTCGACGTGCCCCCAATGCCAAAAATTGCTCCCGTGTCAGGCCCAGTTGTGGCCAGAAGGAGGCAAAGAAGGCATCCATCTCATTGGGGCTAAAGGCATCGTGACCCGCCGGCACAGGGGTATGGGTGGTGAACAGACACTTCTCCCGCACCTTCGGCTCTGCCGCCAAAAAGGGCGTTCCTCGGGAAATTTCTTCCCGCAACAGCTCCAGGGTTAAGAACGCAGCATGCCCCTCATTCATATGGTAGACCGAGGGATCCAAGCCCAACTGGCGCAGCAGGCGCACACCCCCGATGCCGAGAATGCACTCCTGCGCGATGCGAGTATCGGTGCTACCGCCGTAAAGATGGCCAGTAATCCAGCGATCAATCGGATCATTTTCTGGAATGTCAGTATCAAGTAGGAAGAGGGGCACCCGACCCACATCTACCCGCCAGGTACGGGCCTTCACCAGCCGCTGCCGCATGGCCACTTCCACCAACAGAGGGTTGCCATCCTGACCACGTACCAAGGTGAGGGGCAGCGAGTCAAATTCCGAATCTTCGTAGAGTTCCCCTTGCCAGCCACTGTTGTCGAGGCGCTGTTGGAAATAGCCCTGACGATAGAGCAATCCAATCGCCACCATCGGTACCCCCAAATCGGAGGCCGACTTGAGGTGGTCGGCAGCCAACATGCCCAAACCACCGGAGTAGGTGGGCAAAGACTCGTGCAAACCGTATTCGGCACAGAAATAGGCAATCGGGCGCTGCCAGTTGTAGCTTTTCATGGTGCGCTTAGCCCAGGTGTCCTCAGCGGCCATGTAGGCACGATAGGACTTCACCATCCGTTGCAGAGTCGCCAAATAGTTCACATCTGTGGCCAGAGCCGCCAGCCGCAGGTAGGAAACCTCCTCCAGCATGCGCACAGGATTATGGGAGGTTCTCTCCCACAAGGCGGGATCCATTTCTCGGAAGATGGTGAGGTGATCCGGGTTCCAAGTCCACCAATAGTTGCGGGCGATCTCGCACAACGGCATGAGAGCCTCGGGTAGTACGGGACAACGCTCAGGAAAGGCAGGGGCTAGGGTGGCGATGGACATAGTACAGATACCTGGGGATAAAGTTTAGGCTGGAAAAAAAGAAGGAGAGAGCGATCCTGGTAAACGTGTTTCAATTATTGGGTCAATTCTGAGGATTTCGACAGGAGAATTCAAGATCTCTACAAGATCCCCAAGAGATCCAAACCGGACTTTTTCGGGATCCCCTCAGTCTTGCCACCACAGCAGGAAGCACTCAAATCCTAGGCCCTATCGGCAATTCAGCCAAAGAGGGAGTCAATAATGTCAGAACATCCAAAGACAATCCGCCATTGGAGTTAACAAAATCTATAGAATCGCAACAGGCTCTCAGGAATCAACCACAGAGACAATAAAAATCTTGTCTTCCACACAACCCTAAAGACTGCTGCCGCTTTTGCTACCAAATAGTCTATTTCAATCTCTCTTGTCCAATACTGTCCTGGGATCTGGGATCCCTGGCCTGTTTCTAGCGCCCTTCCACCAAGGCTAGGCCCGTATTGCGGTAATAATGGCTGAGGATCTGCTGGTAGGAATAGTTTTGGCCCGCCATACCGGCAGCGCCCCACTGGCTCATGCCCACTCCATGTCCATAGCCGCGCCCCTGAATCTCAAAAAACGCCGGTGGGGATCCTGTTACGGGGGTGAGGCTGGCGGTAGTTGTGGCAGCTCCGCGCGGGCTAATGGCGATCATCGTGCTGCGCAACCCCAATAACCGACGAAACTCACCGGCATTCAGGTCTTTGCTGCCTTGGGATCCCGTCAAGCGCAACATCATCGCCCGTCCCCAAGGGGAGCTGCGCAACACCTCAACCGAGCGAATCGCGCCAATGCCAGAGGCCAACTGTTGGATTTGCTGGGCGGGGATGGTAGCGGTCCAGCTAAAGACAGGCGAGTTTTGGTCAAAATCCGGCACCCCCTGCAAATAGGGCAACGACTCTAGCCACACATTCCCCGCATCATCCGTATGCCCCCCCGCAGAGGAGTGGAAAACGGCATTGATCAGCTGACCTTGGTGGATGAGAACCTGTCCGGCAGTCTCGCGGGCCGCCGCTTGGGTCCGACTGGATTCGGCGGCCACCCCTTTGTACACCTGCCAATCGACACCATCCCCCAGATCAAATGGCTGGTTAGAACGGCGACCGCGGTGGTAGAGGGCATATGTGCGGGAGGCCACCGCTTGAGCTTTAAGAGCCTCAAGTGGGAAACGGTGCCCCATTTCGCTGCCCACCACGCTGGAAACGTAGTCATCCAGGCCGACTTGATTGATGGCGATCACCCCGTTCTCGCCTGGGATCAACTCCACCAAGCCGCGATACCAATTTTGGTTGATAAACACTAGCCCATCCGGGGATGTCGGCTGCAGGTAGAGGCGTTGTCCCTGCTGGCCGGCTAAGCTGACCCCCGCACCAGAACGGGTAGCCCGCAACGGTTGCATGGCTTGAACCTCTGCCAGAGGTTGCCCTTGGGCATTCAGCAGCCGCGCCCCTGTAGAGCTCCCGAGGGTCACCTGCGGTTTGTTGACGGCAATGCCCACCCGCAGCAACACGCGCGCCTGTACCGGGAAAGTTAAACACAGCCAGGCCCAAATCAGAAGAGCAATACCCTTCAACCAAGCGGACTGACGATAGGACAGAACAGGAGGGGAAGGAGAAGAAAAAAGGGCAACAGGCACGCACCAGATCCTCAACATGAGCAACGACAGCCTGAGCAATGAGCACAGAAATTACTGTTAAGAATCAAAAGATTGATTGACAGAATAGGCCGACAAACTCCACAGGTAGGGGATCCCTGAGGGGCATAACCCACCTCAAGAATCACAGGAGAGTAGCGGTCAAGCCCGTTATGACAGTATCAAAAACATCCTGCAGATGCACGACCCTAACCGGACAAAATTACTAGGGGTGGGGTGGGATCCGTCGCAGCCGCAGGAACCACTGCTGCAACAGTTGCCGACACTCGGCTTCACAAACCCCGCCGATCACCTCTGGGCAATGGAAACTAGCGCCGGATGCTGGCAAATTCAGCACACTGCGCAATGCGCCAGCCTTAGGGTCATCAGCGCCGTAGATCACCTGAGCCAGGCGAGATTGGCTGATTGCCCCGGCACACATCGGACAGGGTTCGAGGGTCACATATAACCGACAGCCCAGCAGTTGCCAATCTCCCAGGTGTTGTCCCGCCTGCCGCAAAGCCAAGATTTCCGCATGAGCAGTGGGATCCCGATCTCGTTCCCGTCGATTACTGCTCAGGGCGAGCAACGCTTCTCCAGGGCCGACCACCAGAGCGGCTACGGGAATCTCTCCCGCCTCTCCCGCTTGTTGGGCTGCCTCAAGGGCCAATTGCATCCAGCCACGATGGATTTGCCAGGGATCCCGACCGCTTGGCTGTGAGGCGTTGGGGAAATTGCTCTTATTCCCGATCATTTTGGGCCTTTCGAGCACTGCCGCCCTCTTCAGGATTTGCTAGGTTGATCACACATGGCCTTACTAATGAAATATCAAGTGAAGTATCAAGCGTGAATCGGGCTGTCTGACCCAGAATCGGCGCACGCTGGCTTGTCACAGCCATCAGCTCTCTTAATCGACCTTGCACAGCTTTGGGAGGATTCATGGTGCGGATTCTACGGCACACACTTCTGGCGATGGTTTTGTTTGGTGGAGGCGTTGCGGGTGGAGTCTGGCTGTCGTCTCGCTCTGGGCAAGAATGGCTGGAGCAGAGCCCTGTCAGCACCTGGACACGACGGGCCACAGAAGAGGTGCAATCTCGTTTGCCTCAGGCTGAGCCTCGCTCTGCCGATGTTGTTCGGCCTTCCAACTTCATCGCAGCGGTTGCCGAAGAGGTGGGGCCGGCGGTGGTACGCATTGATGCGACCCGCACGGTGTCAAGAGTGGCCAATCCCGAATTGTTTAACCAGCCCCTGTTCCGCCGCTTCTTTGGGGATCAGATACCACAACTGCCACAGGAGTTTCAGCGGGAAGGGACGGGTTCCGGGTTCATCATCGATGCCAGTGGCCTGATCATTACCAATGCCCATGTGGTGGAGGGCAGCGAGCGGGTGACGGTGCATTTGCTGGATGGGCGCACCTTTGAGGGGGAAGTGAAGGGGTCGGATCCCGTCACAGATGTGGCGGTGATCAAAGTTGAGGGCGAGGATCTGCCGACAGTGACGTTGGGAGACTCCGACCGAGTGCGTCCGGGGGATTGGGCCATTGCCATTGGCAACCCACTTGGTTTGGATAACACTGTAACCGCCGGGATCATCAGTGCGGTTGGCCGTTCCTCAGGTCAAATTGGGGCCGCCAACAAACGAGTGGCTTTCCTACAAACGGATGCGGCGATTAATCCGGGCAACTCCGGTGGCCCACTCTTGGATGCAGAAGGTCGTGTGATTGGGGTGAACACAGCCATTTTCCAACGGGCCCAGAGCGTTGGCTTCTCCATTCCCATCAACCGAGCCATGGAAATTGCTGAGCAGCTCATCAAGCATGGCCGCGTCGATCACGCCTTCTTGGGCATCCGTATGATTACGCTTAACCCGGAAATGGTTGAGCGCCTCAACCGGGATCCCGAGCGCCCCACAACCTTGACTGTGCAGGAAGGGGTCTTGATTGGGCAGGTGATCCCTGGCTCCCCAGCCGAGCAAATCGGCTTGCGGGAGGGAGATGTGATCACCCAAATCAACGATCAACCCATTCGCGATGCTGAACAGGTACAGCAGATGGTGGAGGCGACCGGCGTGGGCAATGCTCTCACTGTGCGGGTGATCCGGGACGGGCAGGAGCAAGCCTTTGAAGTCAGAACCGGGGTACTCCCAACGGAGCCCTAGCATTTGTGTTTGTGTATCCCTTGCTGTTCGCATTCCCCAGATTGATTGCCATGAGTGATTGATTTGGCAATGACGGTTTGGTAGCGTCTGAAGCGGGTCTTGAGGTTTCAACAGATACTTTGCTTCACCAATTACCTTGCTAGACGGGAAGGCTCGCGCTGTACCCGTTAGGGTCAGCGTCGAGGGGGTAGGACAGTACGACCTCTCCAAACTCTGTGCTGTATTGGCCAAGGAATTTGAATGGGCAGGCAAGCTTAATTCAATGGCAAGACAGGCTAGCGCGGAGCGTGCCTGGTCTGCTATCAAACGGTTCTACGACAATTGCAAAGCTAAGAAGCCCGGGAAGAAGGGCTTCCCCAGGTTCAAGAAGAATTGCCGCTCGGTGGAATACAAAACCTCTGGGTGGAAGCTCTCTGCCGACCGGAAGCATCTTACCTTCACCGATGGTTTCAAGGCCGGAACCTTTTTGCTGGTAGGAGCCAGGGACTTGCATTTCTACCCGATTTCCCAGATTAAGCGGGTTCGGGTTGTGCGCAAAGCGGATGGCTACTACGCTCAGTTTTGCATTGCGGTTGACCGACAGGAAACGATTCCACCCACAGGCAAAGCCGTTGGCATTGACCTGGGGTTGAAGTATTTCTACAAGGCAACCGATGGCACTGAGGTAGAAAACCCCAGGTTTTTGAGGAAGTCGGAGCGCAAACTGAAACGGTTGCAGCGGCGAGTTTCCAAAAAGCAAAAGGGATCCCAAAATCGCAAGAAAGCAACAAATCGTCTGAGACGGCAACACCTGAAAGTGAGTCGGCAGCGTAAAGACTGGGCTGTGAAACAAGCCCGTCTGGAGAAGGGATTGAGATTGGCTGGGTTGAGTACGGTGGGGCACACCGGAATTAACGCCTCTGGACAGAACGACCACTATCCAAGTCAAGCAATCGTGCTCCGCACGACCCGTAGGGTCATTGATTTGGACAAGTCGGCTGGTTGAAGGAGGAACCCCGTGCTGTACCCGTTAGGGTCAGCGTCAGGAGGATGTCAGTTGTTCAATGGCTTGTTGTAGTAAATGGGTAAGAGACAGCCGTAATAGCTCATTGTTATTGGCGATTGCTTGTTGAGAAGCTTTATTTGCTCGGCAGTCCAACTCAATCTGCGCCCCAACTCTGGCGGGCTGTTGTCAGGTGTTTGCCCTACATCAGGGTTCAACAGCATGACAGTTTGTTGAGCTAGGGTGGGATCCCGAGTTAGATCTGGCTTCATAGAGTCAGTGCTTGTCCTTTAGTCGGAGTAGCCACGTGACCCCTGAACCGGATTCCCAACCGATTCTCCTGCCCTCTACCCCCGAGGCAAAACCCATGGCCAAGGGCAAAAAGAAGCGTCTCAAAGCCACCGGGATCCCGAAACCCACTTTTTTCCCTGGGCAGCCGGGCCCCAAGCGTCGCAAACTCTCGCAAAAGGATTATGAGCGGGAGTTGTTCCCTTTGAAAGTGGAGCTGGTGAAGCTGCAGTACTGGGTAAAGCACAAAGGATTGAAGGTGGTGATCATCTTTGAGGGGCGAGATGCCGCTGGGAAGGGGGGCATGATCACTACCCTGACCCAACCGTTGAATCCACGCGGCTGTCGGGTGGTGGCCTTAGGGGTACCGTCGGATCGGGAGCAAACCCAGTGGTACTTTCAGCGCTATGTAGCCCATTTGCCTGCTGCCGGAGAGATTGTCATCTTTGACCGCAGTTGGTACAACCGGGCTGGGGTGGAGAAAGTGATGGGCTTTTGCACCGAAGAGGAGTATCAGGAGTTCATGCGCTCCTGCCCCGAGTTTGAGCGAATGCTGGTGCGCTCCGATATTATTCTTTTGAAATATTGGTTTTCCGTCAGTGATGACGAACAGGAACGGCGCTTCCAAAAGCGGGTTAACGATCCCCTTAAGCGCTGGAAGCTCAGTCCCATGGATATTGAGTCCCGTAACCGTTGGGTGGAATATTCCCAAGCCAAAGACACGATGCTGGCCCACACCAATATTCCTGAAGCCCCGTGGTTTACGGTGGAAGCTGACGACAAACGCCGTGCCCGCCTCAACTGCATTCACCACATCCTCAGCAAGATCCCCTACGAAGATCTGATCCCTGAGGCTGTGGAGCTACCACCTCGCAAGGAAGGGGGACATTATCAGCGCCCACCCCGCAACGAACAGTTCTACGTGCCGCAGGTGTACTGAGAAGCCTGTGACAGAATAGCCCCAGAGCGGGGAACTGGGTATGGCTTGGGCAGTCGGGGAGAAACTACAGGAGGGGCGCTATCGCATTGAGTCGATCCTAGGGGAGGGCGGCTTTGGCATCACCTACTGTGCCTGGGACAACTTCCGTGCTGACCAGGTGGTGATCAAGGTCTTGAACGATAGTATTGCCCGGGATCCCGACTATCCGCGCTTTGAGCAGAGTTTCATGAACGAGGCCCTCCAGTTGGCCCGCTGCCGTCACCCCCATGTGGTCAAGGTGGAGGAGGTGATCCGCGAAGGGGAACGCTGGTGCATCGTCATGGAGTTTATTCGCGGCCAAACCCTGCATCAGCTCCTGCGTCAAACGGGGCCACTGCCCTTGCCGGAAGCACTGCGCTTCACCCAAGAGGTGGGATCCGCCCTCAGCGCCTTGCATGAGCAAGGGATCCTGCATCGGGATGTGAAACCTGCCAACATTATGGTGCGGGCTGAGTCTAAACAGGCGGTGTTGATTGACTTTGGCTTGGCCCGAGGCTTTGCTCAAGGGATCCTGCAGCGGCACACTTCCTTAGGTACCGATGGCTATGCCCCTTTGGAGCAATACGATACCTGGCGCCGTCGGGGAGCCTTTATCGATGTCTATGCCCTAGCCGCTACCCTCTACACACTGCTGACTGGAATGGTACCCCTGTGTGCGCCGGTACGAGCCACAGGCCGGGAGCTGGATCCACCCCAACGGCTGAACCCCGATATTCCTGGCCGGGTGAGCCGAGCGATTGAGCAGGGGATGGCTTTGAAATGGGAGGAGCGCCCACAAACCATCGCAGAGTGGCTGCAACTGCTTGTCGAAGAGCCTTCTGATACTTCTGCAGGGATCCAACAGGGTAAGCCCCACCCGGGGATCGGGATCCAAACCCGCGATCTCCAGGAATTGCAGCAAATCCTGGCCAAACCTGAAGATGAATTGGAACGGTTGCTGATAGAGCATTCTGCGGAGGAGCTGGAACGCATCGTTGCGCCGCCCACCCCCGCCACGGTGAAAATGGCCCCGGATCCCGGATCTCTTGTATTTCCAGAAGTACAGATGGGGCCGGACTTTGGCCCAAGGGGATCCCAGCCAGCAGCAAACCCGGTCACGTCCCCCTGGCAAGAATGGGTTGGTGAAGCAGCTCCTGCGTTTCAAGGATTATGGGATCGGCTGCAAGCCGGGCAATGGAGAGAGGCGGATCGCTGGACATCGGCCCTGATGTTGAAACTCAGTGGCCGCTCCACCACCGGCTACTTTGCCCTGGAAGACATTCAGGCTTTTCCTTGCCCGATGTTGCGCCTGATCGACCAATTTTGGGTGCAAACCAGTCTGGGGCGCTTCGGCTTCAGTGTGCAAAAGCAGTTGTGGCAAGGCTTGGGCCCAAGTGGGACGTTCACAGGGAGAAGTGGTGCTCTTCCCCGTGAAGAACAGATGGCGGAAAAAGTAGGTTGGTGGGTGCAAGGCCGCTGGCTGGGCTATGACGAGCTGAATACCTCTTTACAGGCGGCAAAGGGGCATTTACCCATCGGTTTCTTTTGGGGGTATGCGGGGGGTTTACGCTCCGCTTTGTTGCTGTTGGATCAGGTGGTACTGAAAAAAATGAATGCTTGTCTTTGAGGGCAAATGAGCCGATTGCAGCAAATAGCGAAGATACTGCTGGGATCCTTACCATGTAGCCCTTGACACTCTTGTTCTGGTTAAATTTACCGGATTGATTACAGGATGGATTGCACCCTCAGGTCAGCAGCTTGACTTTAACAGTCTGGTATCATCCGTTAGGCTAACTGTTACGTCTTAAGGGCAAAAACAGACATTCGAGCCCCAATCTTGTTGTGTCGGACTGGAGACAGCTCTATGCCAAGCTCGGCCCCCGCTCCCCTGACTTTACCCACCCTCAATTGGCACACTTTGTCAGAACTGGAGGTCATCCAGCAAATCACCGGGACATCGGGATCCCTGGCCACCCTTTCGGAAACGGGCTTAAGCCCGGCGCTGGTGAAGGAGCGACAGGAACAGTACGGCCCCAATGAACTGAAGGCCAAGGCGGCAACTCCTGCCTGGATGCGGTTTTTACTGCAATTCAACCAGTCGCTCCTCTACATTCTGATGGTGGCGGGTACCATCAAAGCCTTCCTGGGATCCTGGCGTAACGCCATTGTGATTTGGGGGGTGGTGCTGATCAACGCCATCATCGGCTACATCCAAGAGGCGAAAGCGGAAGAAGCCATCTCAGCTCTGGCCCAGTCGGTGACGACAGAAGCAACCGTGATACGGGGAGGGCAAAAACTCAAGGTACCCTCGCGGGAGTTGGTGCCGGGGGATGTGGTGCTGTTGGCCTCGGGGGATAAAGTCCCTGCAGATCTGCGCCTGTTGAGTGTGCGCAATTTACAAGTGGATGAATCCGCCCTCACCGGCGAATCGGTACCAGTAGAAAAGCAGACGGGATCCCTACCGGAAGATACCCCCCTTGCTGATCGACAGAACATGGCCTATGCCGGTAGCTTCGTCACCTTTGGCCAGGGGATGGGCTTGGTGGTGGCCATTGGCAACGATACCCAAACGGGCCGCATCTCGGGGCTGATCGAAAAGGGGGGATCCCTGGAAACCCCCCTCACCCGCAAGTTTGAGCAATTTAGCCTGATGTTGCTCAAGATCATTCTCACCCTAGCTGGGGTCACCTTTGCAGTTGGGCTGGTGCAAGGGCAAGAGGCGGTGACCATGTTCGAGGCGGCGGTGGCCTTGGCGGTGAGTGCCATTCCCGAAGGCTTGCCAGCAGTGGTGACGGTAACCTTGGCGATTGGGGTCTCGCGGATGGCGCAACGACATGCCATCATTCGCAAACTGCCGGCTGTGGAAACCTTGGGCAGTGCCACCGTGATTTGTTCTGACAAAACCGGCACGCTCACCGAGAATCAAATGACGGTGCAGGCCATCTACGCTGGGGGCGAGCTGTATCGGGTGACAGGGACAGGCTACAGCCCGCAGGGCCAAATCCTCCAACCCGAGACCGCTACTGCGGTGCATCCACAATCTTTGCCTGGTCTACAGGCTTGTCTGCTGACCGGATGCCTGTGTAATGATACGCGGCTGAAACTCAAGGACAACGGCCAACTGGAGGTGGTGGGGGATCCCACAGAAGCGGCCCTGATCGTGGTGGGGCAAAAGGTGGCTATGGAAGTGGAAGAGCTGCAGCGGCGCTATCCCCGCCTCGATAGCATTCCCTTCGAGTCTCAGTTTCAATACATGGCCAGCCTCCATCGGCTCGGGCCAGATGAGCACTGTATTTACGTCAAGGGATCCCTGGAAGCGCTGCTAAAGCGCTGCCAAACGGAACTGGGTTCACAGGGAGACATCCAACCGATTGAGGGGGATCGAATTTGGCAACAGGCGGATTACCTGGCCCGTCAGGGATTGCGGGTCTTGGCCTTCGCTCAGAAGATCGTTCCTCCCACGCAGGAGACACTCGACCATAAGGACATCGAATCTGGCCTGACCTTTCTCGGGTTACAAGGGATGATCGATCCACCCCGGCAAGAGGCCATCGCCGCCGTTCGTTCCTGTCAGTCTGCCGGGATCCAAGTCAAGATGATTACCGGCGACCACGTTCTCACCGCCCAAGCAATTGCCGAACAGATGGGCTTGGGGGCAGGACAGGCGGTACAAGCCTACAGTGGCCGGGATCTGGAGCAGTTAAGCCCAGAAGAATTTGTGGAGGCAGCCAACCAGGGATCCGTCTTTGCGCGGGTGATCCCGGAACAAAAACTGCGCCTGGTGGAAGCGCTGCAATCGCGGGGGCAGATTGTCGCCATGACCGGAGATGGGGTTAATGATGCGCCCGCCCTGAAACAAGCAGATGTCGGTATTGCCATGGGGCGCAGCGGTACAGAGGTGGCCAAGGCGGCTGCCGACATGATTCTGACGGATGACAATTTTGCCTCCATCGAAGCGGCAGTGGAAGAGGGGCGCACCGTCTACAACAATCTCCTCAAAGCCATCGCCTTCATCCTGCCAGTGAATGGGGGGGAATCGATGACGATCCTGCTCAGCGTGCTCCTGGGCCGTGAGCTGCCGATTCTGGCCATTCAGGTGTTGTGGCTGAACATGATTAACTCCATCACCATGACGGTGCCCCTCTCCTTCGAGCCGAGTACAGGCCGCGAAATGACCCGTCCCCCCCGGGATCCGAAGGCCAATTTGCTCTCCCCCAAGCTGTTGCAACGGATTCTGTTGGTCTCAGTCTTCAACTGGATCCTCATTTTTGGCATCTTCGAGTACATCGAGCAAACGACCGGCAATATCGATCTCGCCCGTTCGATGGCTATTCAAGCCTTGGTGATGGGGCGAATCTTCTATTTGCTTAGTCTCAGCCAAGCCATTCCCACCCTGTTGGGCCGGGGGCGTGCCAGCCAGTTGGAACAACACGAACGCCTTATGGATACAGCCGCCATCGCCATTGGCATTGGGGGGGCAATCCTGCTCCAGATCCTGTTCAGCCAATGGAGCCTGTTTAACATCATCTTCGACACCGCACCGCTGTCTTGGGGGCAATGGGGCATTTGCCTGGCGGTGAGCTTGCCGATGATCGTTGTCTCAGCGGTGGCCAATCGCGTGGATCCCAATTAAGTATAAGTCCCTAACCAGTGCCTTCGGCTGCGATTGAGGAGGGGATCCCTGGCTACAGCTTCTTTGGACTGTTGCCCTCTACACTGCAGGGCTGTAGTTCAGAAGTTCGCCCTATGGTCACCCCCGATCTGTTTACTCCCTTCCAGATGGGAGCCGTACCGTTGCCCAACCGCATCGTCATGGCGGCCCTGACACGCTGCCGAGCGGGAGCAGGCAATGTTCCCACTTCCTTGAACGCCCTCTACTACAGTCAACGGGCTAGTGCCGGACTGATCATTGCCGAGGCCACTCAAGTGTCTCCCCAAGGGGTAGGGTATCCTCGCACACCCGGTATTTACAGCGATGCCCAGGTGGCAGGGTGGCAACAGGTGACCACAGCAGTCCATCAAGCGGGGGGACGCATCTTTTTGCAACTGTGGCATGTGGGACGGCTGTCGCACCCTCTGTTGCAAGAACAGGGTCAATTGCCCGTTGCTCCTTCAGCCATTGCCGCTACAGGCCATGTCACCTTGGCTGATGGCAGCCAGCATCCCTATGTCACCCCGCGCCCCTTAGAAACCGAAGAAATTGCCCAGCTTATCCTAGACTTCCGCAAAGGAGCCGAAAATGCCCGCCGGGCTGGGTTTGATGGCATTGAGCTTCATGCTGCTTTTGGCTATCTTTTCGACCAATTCCTGCAAGACAACAGCAATCACCGTACCGATCTGTATGGCGGTTCTTTGGAAAATCGGGCTCGCTTTCTGCTGGAAGTCACAGAGGCGGTGATTGGGGTTTGGGGCGCTGGACGAGTGGGAATTAAACTGTCTCCAAGCAACACCTACCACAACATGGCGGATTCCGATCCGATTCGCACCTTTAGCTACGTGGTTGAGCAACTGAACCACTTTCCGCTCTCCCATTTACAAATCATGGAGACCGGCGAATCGGATTTACGCCACGGAGGCACTCTGATCCCAACCGCGATCTTTCGCCCCCTCTATCGAGGCAATTTGATGGTGAATGGCGGCTATGACTACGAAAAAGCCAACCAGGTTCTGGCGCGTCAAGGGGCAGATCTCGTCTCGTTTGGGCGACTTTTTATTGCCAATCCCGATCTGCCACAACGCTTTGCCCAGGGATCCCAACTGAATCCTGTGGATCGATCCACCTACTACACGGAAGGGCCAAAGGGTTATATCGATTACCCAACCCTGAACCCAACAAAAGCAGCAGCGGCCTTCGGCGCTTGAGTTCTTTTTGCCCCTACCACCTTTTGGTAAGAGCGGGAACGCCAGCTCACAAGAATCTTTCCCTTCCGGTCTCTTGCTTCACGCAAGAGCAGGAAAACTTGTCCTCAAAAAAATGCTTCAGACTTTTGGTTGCAGAAGGACATTCGGAGGCTATGATTTTAGAGAAGGATGTAGGACATTAAGAAATGTCGGATATACCACCACAACCTTTAACTGGCAAAGCTCTGCTTCAGAAGGTTGAATCCCTGGGGCATCTTCCGCGCCGGGAAACGGCGAAGCGATGTGGCTATGTAACCCTAACCAAGACCAACAAGCCTCGTGTCAACTTAAATGAGTTTTATGATGCGGTGTTGGCGGCAAAAGGTCTGAGTCTTACTCCCGGTTCCAGCCGGGACAAGCGGGGGCGTGAGCCAACCTTTCGGGTCAGTGTTCACAAAAATGGTCAACTGATCATTGGGGCAGTTTACACCGAAAAAATGCAGCTTCATCCGGGTGATGAGTTTGAGATTCAGTTGGGTTACAAGCATATTCACCTCAAGCAAGTCTTGAATGGTCAGGTGATGGAGGAGGCAACCACAACGGAAGAAGCTCCTCCCAAAGCAACCCGAGGCCGCAAGAAAAAAGTAGCTGAGGCTTGAACTTTATTTTGGGGCTAGGCAGCGTTAGGCCAGACAGAAAACTGTCACTGAGCTGCTCCTCTCAGTCTTTACCCTCTTTAGATTGGATCCAAAGGCTAGGTTCATTCACTCTGTTGGCCCTAGAAAGGATCCCTATGCAGCAAACGGTTCAGCCTCCCCTCAAGTTTTTGCCACCGCGATTAACCCCGTGGGTGGTAAGTTTTGTGCAAACCTGTTTACCCTTTTGGCTGTGGTTCTCCAAAGGGATCCCACGGGTTGAGGTGGAAGGGGGTGAGAGATTGGTTCGGCTGTATGAGCAATTTGAGGCGGGCAAAGTTCGCCTGTTGGTGGCGTTTCGTCATCCCACACTTGACGATCCCCCCTGTTTGATGTACTTGTTTTCTCATCTCTTGCCGCAGGTGGCCCAGCAACAGGGGATCCGTTTTCGGCGCCGTCCGCATGTTTTGTTTGTCTACGACCGGGGTTTGCCTCTATGGTTGGGATCCCTGGCCGCCTGGGGATTACCCCGTTTGGGAGGGATCCCGATTTTGCGGGGCCGATTGGATCGCGCTGGCCTGAAAAGTTCTCGGGAGCAGTTTGTCTCGGGGCAGTATCCCTTAGCGGTAGCGCCCGAAGGGGCCGTAAATGGACTGAGTGGTTTTCTCAACCCCCTAGAACCGGGAGTGGCCCAGATGGGTTTCTGGGCCGTAGAGGATCTGCGTAAAGCGGAGCGTCCAGAACAGGTTCTGATCCTGCCCGTGGGCCTTCGCTACTATTACCTAAGGGATCCCCGTGCTGCTCTGGATAAACTGCTGAGCCGCATGGAAGCAGACTGTAAGCTCCCGCCGGTCAAATCGGCCCATACCAGCCAAGAGTTCCTACTGGCTCGCATCCTGCGCTTGGGAGAACACCTGATCCAGGTGATGCAACGCTTCTATGAGCGTTTTTACGTCCCTGCCCTCCCCAATACCGATCTAGCTAATGTAGGCAAAGCTCCAGCAGAAGATCTCGAGCTGTTGGCGCGTCTACAGAGCTTATCGGACCTAGCCCTGCGCGTGGCAGAACAGCATTTTGGCCTGCAACCTCAAGGGGATTTAATTGAGCGGCGACACCGCATTGAACAGGCGGGATGGGCTTGGATCTATCGGGAAGATATTCCTGATATTTCCTCCCTCTCAGCCTTGGAGCTGGGTTTGGCCAACCGAGTTGCTTCTGAGGCTAGTTTTCACCTCTGGCACATGCGCCTTGTGGAAACCCTGATGGTGTTTGCGGTGCGCCCAGTACCGGAACAACCCAGCCTACAAGGATTGGCAGAAACGGCTCTGCGCCTTTGGAATCTGCTGGCCTGGATTAAGGGAAAAAACCCCGCCGAATTGGCTCCTCCCAACTTAGGACCGCGGTTGGCTCGCTTTAGCATTGGGGATCCCCTCTCGGTTTCAGAGCGCTGGCCCCTTTACCAAGCCAACCGCCGCCAAGCCGTGCAAACCCTGACCCAAGATCTGCAAGCGGAAATGGAGCGACTCTTGAAAGGGAAACCCTACCCGCAAGAGGTCGTAACCGGTTAATCTCCAGTAGAGGTGGCGGAAATCTCCTCTCAGGAAGTGTGCAACAATACAACAATAACGGAGCCGGGAGCTGCCGGGAGTTTGTTCGAACTGATCTCGAGCTTTGCCCGCTGGCAGTTCAAGGCTTGCAGTTCAGCCGAGAGAATCTTCGCCCATGTATGTTCCCCTCTGGCCTGGCGAGGTATACCCACTCGGAGCCCGTTGGGATGGCCGAGGTACTAACTTTGCCCTCTATTCCGAAAATGCCACTGCAGTGGAGTTGTGCCTGTTCGATGGGGAAGGCCATGAAACCCGCCTACCACTAACCGAACGGGATATTTTTGTCTGGCATGGCTACATCCCCGGCATCGCCCCTGGACAACGGTATGGCTTCCGTGTGCATGGACCCTATGATCCTCAAAATGGCCAGCGCTTCAATCCCAACAAGTTGCTCATTGACCCTTATGCCAAAGCTATTGATGGGTTGATCGGCTTTGGTCCAGAGATTTTTGGCTATGATTGGCAGGCGCCGGAAGGGGATCTAAGCTTTTCGGAGCGCGACAGCGCCCCTCTGGTGCCCAAAGCGGTGGTGATCGATGGCTCCTTTGACTGGCAAGGGGATGAGCCTTTGCGGATCCCGGCCCACGAGACGATCATCTACGAGCTGCATGTTAAGGGCTTTACCCAACTGCACCCAGAGATTCCCCCTAACCTGCGCGGCACCTACGCCGGACTGGCCCATCCTGCTGCCATTTCCCACCTACAACGGTTGGGTATTACGGCTGTAGAACTGTTGCCGGTTCATCACTTTCTCTCGCACCCCGGTCACTTGGTAGAAAAAGGGCTGGTGAATTACTGGGGCTACGACTCGGTCAATTACTTTGCGCCCTTCAGCGGCTACAGCGCCAGTGGTTCCTGTGGCCAACAGGTGCGGGAGTTCAAAGAGATGGTGAAAGCGCTGCACAAAGCGGGCATTGAGGTGATCCTAGATGTGGTTTACAACCATACCGGCGAGGGCAATCACCTGGGGCCAACCCTGTCGTTTCGGGGCATTGATAACGCCGTCTACTATCGCCTGGTGGACGGGGATCCCCGCTACTACATGGATTTCACTGGTTGTGGCAACTCCTTGAATGTGCGGCATCCGCAGGTCTTGAAGCTGATCATGGATAGCCTGCGCTACTGGGTGACGGAGATGCATGTGGATGGCTTCCGCTTTGATCTGGCCTCGGCGCTGGCGCGGGAACTGTTTGCGGTGGATAGCCTGGCTGCTTTTTTCGATATTGTGCATCAGGATCCCACCCTTTCCGATGTGAAGCTGATCGCCGAACCCTGGGATGTGGGGGAAGGGGGCTACCAAGTGGGCAATTTTCCGCTGCGCTGGTCGGAATGGAACGGTAAATATCGGGATACCGTGCGGGATTTTTGGCGGGGGGAAGATCAAACCTTGGCAGAATTTGCCTATCGCTTTACTGGTAGCTCCGATTTGTATCAAACCAACGGACGCACTCCCAACGCCAGCATCAACTTCATCACCGCCCATGATGGTTTTACCCTGCGGGATTTGGTCAGCTACAACGACAAGCACAACGAAGCCAACGGCGAGGACAACCGCGACGGCGAAAGCCACAATCGCTCCTGGAATTGTGGAGTAGAAGGGCCAACGACGGATCCCGAGGTGTTGACTCTGCGCAAACGGCAGCAACGTAATTTTTTGGTAACGCTCTTCCTCTCCCAAGGGGTACCGATGCTGCTGGCGGGGGATGAAATGGGCCGCTCCCAACAGGGCAACAACAACGCCTACTGCCAGGACAACGAGATTTCCTGGATCAACTGGGATTTGCCGGATGAGAACAGCTCCCTCCTCGATTTCACTCGACAACTGATCTTCTTTCGGCGGCAACATCCGGTGTTTCGGCGGCGCAAGTGGTTCCAGGGGCGCTCGATTCGGGGGGTAGCAGATATCACCTGGTTTAACCCGGATGGCGGCGAAATGACGGAAGAACAGTGGCAGGTGGGTTTTGCTAAGGCGATTGGCATTTTCCTAAACGGAGAAGGGATTGTCACCCCTGGCCCGCGGGGAGAACGGATTTTGGATGACAGTTTTCTGCTTCTGTTTAATGCCCATTACGAGCCGCTGGAGTTTGTGCTGCCAATCGGGTTGCAAGATCGCCAATGGGTGCTGGTGATCGATACCTGCAAAGCTCGCTTTGTAGAGGTGGGATCCCATTACGAGGGGGATAAACCAATTCAGGTACAGGATCGGTCGATATTGGTGTTGCGCCGCTTGTAGGGATCCCGATGAGAACACAAAGGATCTCCACATCCAGTAGCAAAAATGTAACGTTTCCTAAGGCACTTTGAGGAAGCAAGACAAACCCTTGCAATCTCTGACGGAAAGTGGAAGCAAAACGGAAACTTCTTCCTTTTGGGGTAGAAGTGTGACAGAAGGAATGGTAATAAGGCTAGTTGGCCCTCGCCTATGTCTGACGATCTGCTCCGTGCGATCCGTAGCCGCGACCTCGAGGCCGCCACCTCAGCCGTGCAGGATTTACGTTCCCGACGTCTGAGTGAGGCAGTCATTGCCTCGATGGTGATGGTGGCTGTGGAACGATTGGCCTGGGATGAAGGAGATCGAGCCGCCGCCAGTTGGTTGCTGCGGCGCTGTTCCAAACGGCGCTAAAGGGATCCGCTCTAGGTCAGAAGGTATTCTGTTCCCCCCCTGTTAGACTCAATGGAGTCGGAGCCGTCATTTTGAGCAGGGGATTGTTGCTATGCCTGCCGCCTATACCCAAAAAAACAATTCTCCAGTTATTCCTTGGCGCAAGCCATGAAACAGCTGGGTCTGACTGATCTGCTCCCGTGGCCGCTAAAAGCGGAGCGCGCCCCCCTCAGTGATTTTTTTCAAGAGCGCCTAACCCGACTGGAAAGGTCATTTGATCTCCAGAGCTATGAAGAATCTAAAAAGCTATTGATCGATGCGATTTGTGAAGAAGCTATTCTCACCACTCAACACCTCAAGATTTGGAAAGGTGTGCCTCTAGAAGGGGAACAGGCAACTGGATTTGTCGATTATCTGATCGCAGAACGCAAACGGTATTTGGAAAACCCATGCCTTTGCATTATCGAAGCTAAAAAGGATGATTTTGAACAGGGTTTAGCTCAGTGTTTGGTGGCAATGCAAGCCTGTCAATGGCAAAACCAGCAGACGGGATGGGACATTGACATTTTCGGAATTGTAACCAATGGCACCACCTGGCAATTTTACAAACTTGTATCGTTGGGTAGTGTTTATGAATCCTCGCCCTATGCCACTGGCGATATGGGGCAACTGTTAGGGTTGCTACAACAGATCTTCAGAGTTTGTGAGGCCAATCTTCTCAGTCGGAAAAGCCTCCCCAAAGGAGCGACTACTTCAGGGATCCCTACGGATTGCGGTTGACCGCAACGGATTAGGGTCTTAAGAATCCTAGTGTCAGGCCCAAGACAATAAACAAGCCAAAGCCAATCCGGTAAAAGATGAACAGCCAGGTGCTGCTGCGCTGCAAAAACTGAAGCAACCAATCGATCGAGAGATAAGAAAAGACAAACGCAGAGACAGTGCCCACCGCTTGCGACAGCAAAGCCTCCACCTCAAAATCCGAGATAAATTCCAGCCCTCCCGCCAAAAACAAAGCTGGGATCCCCAACAAGAAAGAATAACGAGCGGCCACAGAACGCTGCAAATTGAGGAACAACCCGGCAGTAATGGTGGCTCCCGACCGAGAAACTCCTGGAATCAGAGCCAACGTTTGGGCCAACCCCACCCAGATCCCATCCCAAATGCCGAGGCTATGAACATCCCGCTCTCGTTTACCCGTCTGTTCTGCCCACCCCAACAGCAGGGCCAGACCAATGGCGGCTGCGGCAATCACCCACAACTGACGTGGCGGGGATCCCCAGATCACCTTGATCGCTAACCCCACCACCACAATCGGCAATGTTCCCACCAGGATCCCGACCAAGAGCCGCCATGCTTCCTGATGAAAGTCTCGCTTTTGCCAGGCGTTCCAAGAGGCTAGGAGGAGTTGTCGCAAGTCGGAGGCAAAGTAGATCAACACCGCCAGCAAACTGCCCAACTGGATCACCGCAGTAAAGGAGGCGCCTGCATCCGGCCATCCCACCAAGGCCGGAAAGACCCGCAGATGGGCGGTACTGCTAATCGGAATAAACTCGGTCAGCCCCTGCACCATACCCAAAATGAGGGCCTGCCACCAGTTGGGATACCAAATGTCAGCCAACAGCAAAGACCAAGCCCTCTCTTCTCCCTCAACCCCTGAGCCAACCTTCCTCTAGAACCCGATCCGCTCCGGATCATCGATGGTGATCAACCAGTTGCCGACATTACGGAAGAGGGGGTTTGGTTCTGTGCCGCGCACCCGCGCCTCCACCCGATAGATCCCGGCAGCACTAGGGTTGCGGACATTGGAAAGAACCAATCGCATCTCTTGTCCAGCCGCAATCGGTTGACGAGCTACCACCTCCAAAGAGCGAAATTCTTCGTTCCAGTACACCTCATCGAGCTCCACCGGGTTGCCCTCCACCTCCAATCGCACATTTTCGGGATCGATACGGGCATCAAAATTTCTATCCCCATTGATCTGCACTTCTGCCACCGCCAGATCCTGAGGGGGAATCGTCAGACGGTAGCGCTCTAACCGTCCGCGAATACCGCGAAAATCGAGCCGATAGCTGAGGACAGGTACCCCTTCGCTGCCGGTGATCACCAAGCCTGACTGTGCCTCTACAGAGCGGGGTATCACCAGGGATCCCAGCCCCCCCAGCAGTAATCCTGCCAACAGCAGCTTCATCCCCGTAGGAACTCCATGCGAACGCTCTCCTGCTCCCAACACCGAAACCTCCGTTCGCCAAAACACTTCAGCACCTTCAAACAAAATCCACAGACACGACCCCTGGTTGACACCACGGGCGACAACATCGTAGTCCATTGTAAAGGATGGGATCCGACCGACCGAGTGGGCTTCTGGCTTCCAGGGGTGCGGAGGTGCGCAGTTTTACGCCCTTTAAGATAAGGAGAGCCGTACATTCCAGCAGCAGCCGTTGTTTGATTAGCGCGTAGGGTTGGATTTCTAGGACTTTCACTTCAGGCTGTAGTACAGAACCACCCGCCGCTTCCAAGCCTCCACAAAATCTGGCAGGTGAGGTGGGGTGAAGCAATCCTTGCCTTCATCAAACCCTTATCGATCCACCAGGCGCAAATCAAAAGTCAGGATGTTGGCGGCCAGAATTTCTAAAGCTCCCCCCTCAATAATGTCGCGGGTGGTGGTGGCTCCGGTGCCCATCTGAATTAACTCGCGGCTGCGGCGTACCGTTTCTTGTCGTTGCGGATCATCCACAATCACCTGCCGTTGGTTGGACAGACTGAGGCGATAGAAGTTGGGCAAATCCCCACGGGTAGCATCGATAGCCAGGTTGGCTTCTTCAGAAGCGACTCGGAAAGGGGCACGGGCGGTGAGTAGCGCCACTTGAATATCTTGTTCTTGCCCATCTAAGCCCTCCAATTCGGAGATGTCGATTTGGAAGTTCAGGGTATCTCGGTCGCGGCTGAGGCGATCCACCCGTACTTCGTTAAAGCCGACCGCAAATTCCCGTTCTGGCTCGCCAAAACGCTGGATAGTGGACTGCAAAACCGACTCGTCGTTGAGGGGAGTGACCCGAATCAAATAATCCCAGTCCCGCACAAAGGCATAGTCATTGGGCCCCAAGCTGACGTTGGGATCCACTAGGTTGGCGGTGGGGCCAGGGCTACCGGCACGGCTCAGGGCCACCATGTACCAGTAATTGGGGTTGATGGGCAATCCCAAGGTCATGCGCACTTCCAGCACAGGGCGGGCCCAAGCGGCAGCAGCACTGAGGGCAGCGATGGCGATGCCCCCGACACAGCTCCACAGCCAGCGTTGCGGGTGAAACTCCATTTGGGGTAGGCAGGAGCGGGTCATGACAGGTTTCCTCATCCAATTGTTATCCAATTGTTCTAGCCAGGGGTAGCTCTAGCCTATTCTGTAGGATTTGCCGAAGAGGATCTTGACTGGACTCAAGATTGCAGACAATGGTTCAGATTCCACGGTTCCCAATAACCTAATAAGCAGAGGGCAGGCAAAGTCCCAGCTCTAAGACAGTCTAGCGAGGAATTTCCCGGGACACAGAGGGCTGGGAGAGGTAAACCGTCTAGAAATTTTGCTAAGCATACAGCGTAGTTCTGTATTGCGAAGAATTTCAAGCGTTTTTGTGCAGGTGCGAGGCAGCTCAGGTTCACTACCCTAAGTTATCGAGAAGTCCAGTGGCGGGATCCCTGGAGTGGGAGCAACATCATGAAGACCAGATCGTGGACAGCTCTGCCGGTGCTATGTCTCTCCTTGCTGTTGACGGCCTGTCGAGCTGGGGGGCCGCCGGAAGGGATGGAAAGCATGGGTGGAGGAGATGGGCCACCCCCTACGCCTGTGGAAATCGGTGTGGTTGAGGAGCGGATGCTAGAGGATGCCTCAGAGTTTATTGCCAGTCTTGGGGCTCAGCAGGTGGCTAGCATTAACCCCCAGGTGAGTGGTCAGATTACCCAAGTCTTTGTCCAGCTCGGATCCGAAGTGGCTGCTGGATCCCCCATGTTTCAGATCGACTCTAGCCAGCAGCAGGCAGTGGTCGCCAGCCAATCGGCAGCCATTGCCTCTGCCCAAGCTGCCGTCGAAAGTAGTCGGGCCACTCTCAGCCAATTACAAGCGGATCGGCTGCGTTTGCAGGCGGAGGTCGATTTTGCCCGTGAACAGCACGAGCGCAACACGGGTTTGTTGGCAGAAGGGGTGATCACCCAACTGCAGGTGGATCAATCCAGTCGTGATCTGCGGCAAGCGGAAGCGGCTTTGGCGGCCCAGGAAGAGCAAATTCGGGCGCAAGAGGCGGCAATTCTACGGGCGGAGCGAGAGGTGCAAAGGGCTCAGGCGGATGCCGCTCAGCAGCAGGTGCAGTTGCGCTTTTTCCAGGTCAATGCCCCTTTTTCTGGGGTTGTAGGGGAGGTGCTGGTCAAGCAGGGGGACTATGTGACTCCCCAAACGATTTTGACCACGCTAAGCCAGAGCCAGTCTTTGGAGATCAATTTGAATATCCCGCTGGAACGGGCCCCCCAGTTGCGCATCGGTACCCCAGTACAAATTTTGGATAGCCGCAATCAGGTAATCGGCAGCAGCCAAATTTCCTTCATTTCTCCGCAGGCGGAAGCAGGTACCCAATCGGTTCTGGCCAAGGCTTTGTTGGATAACCCTAGTGGGCAGTTGCGCTCGGCACAGTTTGTGCGAGCCCGCATCATTTGGGAGGAGCGACCGGGGTTGGTGGTTCCGGTGACAGCGGTGGCGCGGGTGGCGGGGCAAAACTTTGTTTACACCGTCGAAACGACCCCGCCAGTAGCAGAGGGAATGCCCCCAGGGGCAGTTGCTGTCCAGAGGCCAGTTCGACTGGGATCCATTCAGGGCGATAGCTACGAGGTGCTGGAGGGGCTGGAGGCGAATGAGCCGATTGTGCTGACTGGTCTGCAAAAAATCCGCGATGGCGCACCGATTATGGATGAGGTGATCTTCCAGCAAATGATGATGCAACAAGGGGGACCCCCTGAGGGATCCCCGTCCCAACCCTAAATTCTCCTGGGGATCCCAAGGTGCGGATCCTCGAGTACAAGCTAACCCCCTATTGGAGCGGATCCCTGGCCTATGTTCGTTGATTTTTTCATTCGCCGTCCTGTTTTTGCCACTGTCTGCTCCATCATTATTGTGCTGGTGGGGGCCGTGTCCATTCCCCTTTTGCCGGTGGATTACTACCCCCAGGTGGCCCCCCCGGCGGTGACGGTGACGGCGGTTTACCCGGGAGCCAACGCCGAGACGGTAGAAACAGCCGTTACCAATCTGTTGGAGCAAGAGATCAACGGCGTGGAGGGTTTGCGCTACATCTCCTCGGTGAGCAGCAGCAACGGCACCAGCCAAATCACGGTCACCTTTAACCCGGAACGGGATCTGGACTCCGCCGCTATCGATGTCCAAAACCGCGTCTCCCAGGTGCAAGGGCAGTTGCCGGCAGAGGTGAACCAAAACGGCATTACGGTGCAAAAGTCGGGAGACAGTGCCTTCATTCAGGTGGTGTCGCTCCGTTCGCAGGCAGGAGAATATGACGAGCTGTTTGTCAGCAACTATGCCGAGTTGTACGTGCGAGATGCTCTCCGCCGCATTCGGGGCGTGAGCGATGTGATTGTGTTTGGGGATCGCAAGTATGCCATGCGCATTTGGTTGGATCCCTTGCGGCTGGCCAGCTACGGGTTGACGGCCCAGGATGTGGTGAACGCGGTACGCCAACAGAACATTCAGGTGCCCGCCGGACAAATAGGCAGCCAACCCAGTGCCCCCGATCAGCAGTTTCAGATCAATGTGCAGGCGGTGGGGCGACTGGCGGAACCGGATGAATTTGCCCAAGTCATTCTCAGGGCCAACCCGGATGGCAGCTTGGTCCGCATTGCCGATGTCGGGCGGGTGGAGCTGGGGGCCCAAAGTTACGATACTTTCTTCCGCATTGGTGGTCAGGAGGCGGTCGGGATCGCCATTACCAAACAGGCAGATGCCAACGCCCTAGAAGTAGCGGAGCGGGTGAAGCAGACCCTAGAGGATTTGGCCCAAAGTTTCCCGCCGGGATTGATTTACGAAATCCCCTTCGATGCCACTCTGTTCATCAACGAGTCGGTACGGGAGGTGATTCGCACCCTATTGCAGGCGATTGGCTTGGTGGTGCTGGTGCTGTTCATCTTTTTGCAAGATTGGCGCATCACCCTGATCCCAACGATCACGATCCCGGTGGCGCTGCTGGGCACCTTTATTTTCGTGCGCCTGTTTGGTTTCTCCATCAATACGCTGACAATGTTCGGCCTGACGTTGGCGACGGGCTTGGTGGTGGATGACACGATCGTGGTGGTGGAGAATATCTCCCGCTACATCCGCGACCGAGGGATGCGGCCTCTGCAAGGGGCTTCGGCGGGGATGAGCGAGGTGTTTGGGGCGGTGCTGGCGACGACGCTGGTGTTGTTGGGGTTGTTTCTGCCGATTGCTTTTTTCCCTGGTACCAGTGGCCGCATTTATCAGCAGTTTGCAGTCACCATTGCCGTGTCGGTCTCTTTATCCACGTTTAATGCCATTACCCTGGCCCCGGCCCTATCCGCTCTTCTGATTCGCCCGCAGTCTGGGCAAATGTTTTGGCTGTTGCGCGGGTTTGATCGCTTGGTAGAAGGGATCCGCGCTGCCTACAGTGGGCTCTTGGGCTGGGTGGTGAAGTTGCGGCTGTTGGTAGTGGCGTTGTTCATCGGGTGCTTGGGTTTGACCTACTGGCTGTTCCAGATCGTGCCCACAGGCTTTGTGCCGGATGAGGATCAGGGCTATTTCATCACCTTCATTCAAGGACCACCGGGGGTTTCCCTGAACTACACCGATGGGGTGATCCAGCAGGCGACGGGGATTATGCAAGGGATCCCGGAAATCCGCGATACGGCGATTGTTGGGGGCTTTAGCTTTACGGGTCCTTCCGCAAGCAATGGCTTGATTTTTGCCGCCCTTAAACCCTGGGAAGAGCGACGGCGACCGGATCAGTCAGCTCAAGCAATTGTGGGACAACTGTTTGGGCCTTTCTTGGGAGGGATCAGTAAATCGCTGGTCATCCCGATTTTGCCCCCGGCCATTCCAGATTTGGGGGTCTCGGGTGGGTTTAGCTTTCAGCTGCAGGATCGCGGGGTCAACGATTTTAATTTGCTCGAGCAAACGGCGAACACCCTGTTCTTTGTCGGCAACTCCCCACCCCAACCGGGACAACCCCCGCTCGGTTTGCAAATTAACCCACCCACCTTCAGCGCCAACTCACCCCAGCTCCAGGTACGGGTGGATCGCAACATGGCACAACTGCTAGGGATCCCGATGGCGGATATCTTTGGCACCTTGCAAACTCTGCTGGGGGGCACCTACGTGAATAACTTCGACCTGTTCAACCGCAACTACCGCGTCTATGTGCAGGCGGATCAGCCCTTCCGGGCCAACCCGGATAGCATCAACCAATTTTATGTACGCGGTGGCGAGGGCCAGATGTTGCCCTTGAGCACCTTGGTGCAGGTCGAGGAAACCACCGGCCCTGACATCATTAACCACTTCAACCTCTTTCGTTCCACCGAGATTCAGGGTAATCCGCTGCCAGGGTTCAGTTCCGGTCAAGCGATCCAATCCATGGAAAGGTTGGCTGCCCAACTGTTGCCGCAGGGGTTTGGGTTCGAGTGGTCGGGCATTTCCCTTGAAGAGATTGAGTCGGGCGGACAAGCACCGATTATCTTTGGTCTGGGTCTGGTGTTTGTGTTTCTGGTGTTGGCGGCTCAGTTTGAGAGCTATGTGGATCCCTTTATTATTTTGCTGGCGGTGCCGCTGGCGGTCTTGGGAGCGCTCTCGGCGCAGTTGCTGCGCGGACTATCCAACGATATCTTCTGTCAGGTGGGGCTGGTGATGTTGATCGGGCTGGCTAGTAAAAACTCGATTTTGATTGTGGAGTTTGCCAATCAGCTGCTGGAACAAGGGATCCCGATTTTCAAAGCGGCGGTACAGGCGGCAGAAACTCGCTTTCGAGCCATTTTGATGACTGCCTTGAGCACCATCCTGGGGATTTTTCCTCTGGCGGTGGCTGTGGGAGCAGGGGCCGGCAGCCGACAGTCGTTGGGAACGGCGGTAATGGGGGGGATGTTCGTTTCTACCCTGCTCAGTTTGTTTGTGGTGCCGGTGCTCTACATTCTGATTAAGAGGATCCAGACGCGGATTTTTGGAGCCCGTGTGGATTTGTCCCATTTGGCTGCGCCCGAAGATCCGAAAGGGTTGTTGCCGGAAGAAACCCCTTAGGCCCTGAGTTCTGCAAAGTCTTAATCAGCCAAGATTTGTGGAGTCCTTACCGGATCTCTACTTAGCCAGGATGGCACCCTATAAGCACTCCATATACAAGCACCCTATAATCTTAGGGGCAATTGCAGTCAGGATCCCATAGCAAATGCCCAGGTAAAAACTATCCCAATTCCGGAGCAGAGCGGTATGAAAGCACTGTTGCTCTATCCTCAGTTCCCTCAGTCTTTCTGGTCTTACAATCGCACGATTGAGATGGTGGGACTCAAATCTGTGATTCCCCCCCTTGGGTTGATCACGGTTGCCGCCCTACTGCCTCAAGACTGGGACATTCGCTTTGTGGATCGCAATGTAGCTTTTGAAACAGAAGCCGATTGGCAGTGGTGTGATTTGGTCATTCTGTCCGCCATGCTGGTGCAAAAACAAGATTTTCATGCTCTGATTCGTAAGGGAGTGGCTCTTGGCAAAAAAGTAGCGGTAGGAGGCCCCTATCCGACTTCGGTACCCCAGGATGCCCTTGATTCGGGAGCCCACTACTTGGTTTTGGACGAAGGGGAGATCACGATACCGGCTTTTGTTGAGGCCCTAAACGCCGGGCAAGAGTCAGGGATCTTTCGGGCCTCTGAAAAGCCAGATGTAACCCAAAGCCCAATCCCCCGCTTTGATCTACTGCGCATGGATCAGTATTTTATGATGTCGGTGCAGTTTTCGCGGGGATGTCCGTTTAATTGTGAGTTTTGTGACATTATTTCCCTTTATGGGCGCAAGCCTCGCACGAAAGAGCCCAGTCAGATGTTGGCGGAGTTGCAATGTCTCTATGACTTGGGCTGGCGGGGATCCGTTTTTGTGGTGGATGACAACTTTATTGGCAATCAAAGGAATGTGAAGCGATTTCTAAAAGCGCTGATCCCTTGGATGAAGGAACGCCATTACCCATTTACCTTCATGACCGAGGCTTCGGTCAATTTGGCCGAAGATGAGGAATTGTTAAGCCTGATGGTGGAGGCAGGATTTTATTCTGTCTTTTTGGGCATTGAAACCCCGGATCAAGACAGCTTACAGGTCACCCAAAAGCTTCAAAATACTCGTCATCCGTTGGTAGAAGCCTGCCGCAAGATCAACAATGCTGGGCTGCTGATCTATGCTGGCTTTATTCTTGGCTTTGATGGGGAGCGTTCAGGAGCTGGAGAACGAATCCAAGCTTTTGTGGAACAAACCAGCATTCCCCAGCCGATGTTGGGCATTTTGCAAGCCTTGCCGAACACGCAGCTTTGGAACCGTTTGAAAAGGGAGCAGCGCCTAGTGGAGGGGATCGGTGTTACGGAGGTGGGAGATCAGAACACCCTGATGAATTTTATTCCTACCCGGTCTTTGGCGGAGATCGCCCGCGAGTATGTGGAAGGGTTTTGGCGGCTCTATGAACCCAGCCGATATCTATCCCGCTGCTTACAACAATGCTTGAATCTTGGTATCAAGAATAGACAGCGACAAACCATGAAGCTGCCCTTGCGCAAAGGACTACAGCTAATCGCTCAACTGATCTGGCGACAAGGGATTCTGCGTCCTGAAATTCGCGGCCAGTTTTGGTGGCAGCTGTGGATTATTCTGCAACAAAAACCGTATGTCTTGAACATGTATTTGGGCCTCTGTGCTGCCGGAGAACACTTTTGGGAATATCGAGAATTGGCCCGTGCTCGGCTCACACAACAGCTAGGCTATGATCCTTTGCTGGCTGCCCCTTCTGGAAGCTGACTTTTGTTAAGATAAACGTAAAGATAGAGGTTCCCCTAGGGATCCACCACCTCAAAGGCCCACAACCCCCGCTCCGCCGGGATCCGTTCTAACCGACCGTTGGGAAAGCGCTGTTGCAGGTCGGATCCCTGTTGATCCCAAACCCATTGGTTCATAAACAGGGTAAAGGGTGGCTCCAGCACTTGAGTCGGTAGCTCCTCTGGGGGAAACACGGTTGCCGATTGCTCTCGCCCGGCAAAAAATTGGATCCAGCTTTGCCAAAAGTAGGGTTCACCCCAACTGAAATAGGGGAAAGAAGCACTGGCTGCCAGGTAAAAATGATGGTCGGGATCCGTTTTGCGCGCCTCCACATAGCGCCCGGTCGCGGCAACATCGTTGCCCTCTCTCCAGCCTTTCTGGACAAAATCGCCGAAAATGGCCAAGTTCCAAGCCCCGATCAGCAGCACCAAGCCCAGCCCCAGGACAGCCGGTAGCCAGCCTTGCGTCAGGGATCCGGAGCGCTCCAAAACATCTCCTAGCGCCCGCAAAAGGACCTGGATCCCTTCTAAAGTGAGATAGGTCACGAAAGGCAAAATCACCAACAGGCGGGTGTAGTTGGGCGCTTTGGTGATGACAAAACTAAACAGCAAATAGAGAAAGACAAAGCTGCCGATGCAGAGCCAGTCGTGGGGCTGGCTGCGCCGTTTGAAAATGCGATACAGGCCCGATCCTAAGCCTAACCAGATGAGAACCCCCGTTAAGGGATCCACAAAAGCATGTCCGTAATTGGGATAGATATAGCCGCGATCGTGCTGGCTAGGATCGTTAAACATACTCAGGCCATTGAGGATATTGCGCCACACCGCTTCCCCTGGGGTTGCCGCGTTGACCCACATCTGTTGCAGCGCCCGCCCCTCTGGGAAAATCAGAAATTGTTGGCGAGAATATTCGGCGCTGACAGGAGGAGAAGTGGCTGTAGCCACCAAAATCGGGGCTGCCATGAGAAAAAAGCCCAAGGCTGCCGGTACCGTCAACTTGGCTAAGGCCCAAAACGGATGCGCCTGCGGATCCCCTGCTTTCAAGTCTTCTCGGCCCAAGAGCAAATACATGCCCCCAAACAACAACCCCAGCAGGATCACCACTCGCCCCGGCAAATAGCCGTACAAAGAAAAGCCCGCTGCCACCCCCCCCAAATACAGCAAGAGAGGATTTTTCTCCCGCACCCCCTTCAAAATCAACCCAAGCGCGGCACACTCCACCAGTACGATCAGGTTCTCCCGCATGGCCATGCGACTGATACCCAGCAAAGCATGGTTGGATCCCAGGAGTGCCGCCCCGGCCAGAGCCAAACGGGATCCCCAAAAAGCCCGGAAGAACCCATAGGCGACGAGGATGGTGACCACCCCAAAGCTGGCATGAACCATGCGCACATGGGTGAGGGTCACTCCCCCCATCAGCCGGGTCAGCCCACCGAACAAGCTGAACATGAAACGGGGAAAGTAAAAATACTCCGGCATTAAGCCAAATACATCAGGAAAGCGCACCCCCGAGGCATTGCGGGACATGGAGGTAATCACGATCTCATCAGTGTTCACCTGGAAGGGAATGTTGGCAGAGTCGTAGAGGTAAATCGGGATAAAGACCAACGCCAACAGGCCCAGATGCAGCAACTCCCGTCGCCATCGCACCTGAGCGGCATCCCAGATGGGTTGGGCGGCAGGAAACTGAGCCAAGTAGAAGCCCACCAGCAGCAACGCCAGCAGCCAAAGACCGATTTGCAGGACGTGATAGCCAAATACTCCGTACCAAAGGGTGAGTGCAAGCCCCATCCCCAACCCCGCTCCCAATACGCTGGGGCGGCGGGAGGAGATCACAGTATCCAAAACAGTCATAACCGGAGCAGGATCCCAGTAGGCATTTTTGCATCCTACCAGGGGTTTACGGCCCCTTTACCAGTGACCTTGCCTTGGCTTGTTCACAGGGCAAGAGCTTAGAATCTCCCCAGAATACAAGCCTTGCGCTAGGAAACCCTTGCAAGAGTTGTAAATATGTAAATTATGTCAGCGCAGGATCAGTAGCCCCGCAGCGGTTCCGGTTCGGTTTCGAGCTCAAACTCCGGCTCAGAAAAATTAGAGGGATCGTAGAGGAAGCGATTGACATCATCTTCAAGGCGGTAAATTTCAAAAGGTTCCAACAATCCTGTACCGCGCAGTGCCAAAAGATAACCATCCACCAATAGGCGCAGTTCGTCCGTGCGTTGATAGCCGCGCCGCCACGTGTCCACCAGAGCGTCGGTAACTGCTTGGTAATGCCGGATTAACTTTGGGTCTTGCAACATGGGTGTTCCCTCGCCCCACCTGTCTTTATCCTAACGTTTGATTTCGCCTTATGAGCGACGGTTGCAGACGGGATCCGAAATTTCAAAGCCCCTCCGAGCACATCTCAGCCAGGGGCAGGAGCAACCGCGAGCCGGTATCGCCACCGCTGTGGAGGGTGAGGGTGAGAATGCGAGCCTCGATCCACCGTTCCTCCCGCACCGGGGATCCCGTGCCCGTATTCACCGGGTAGGCAGGGAAACAAGCGGCGCTAAGGCTGAGGCGCAAGGCATGACCCCGAGAGATGCGAATGCAGGTGGGTTGGCAGTCAAGGGTAATGGGGGTGTCCGGTTGGGCATTTTGCACCCGCCGGTAACCCTGAGTGAGGGTATAGACCTGACCGTTGGGTTTCACTTCCGAGATCACGGCACACAGATCAAAGCTGGGGCTATCCGCTTCGGCATAGAGTTCTAGGCTCAGTTCCCCTGCCAGTATCCAGTCGCTTTCTAACGGTGGAGTGGTATAGGTGAGGACATCGGTACGGCAATCAAGGGCAGAGCGCTCTTGCGGGCCGGGGGGATAGGCCAAGTGACCCCCCAGAGCAGGCACGGGTCGCCAGGGATCGTGAACAAAGGTATCAGATTGCTTCTCTGCAGGACGTTCAGGTTTGAGGGATCCTTCCGCTTCCGACAGGGCGGCTAGGCCAGAGCTATGCAAATAAAAGGATTGGGGCTGCGGGGTAGGCCAAGTTTCCAAACCGCGCCATTGGTTGGATCCCATTTCAAATAGCTGAACGGGCGGCTCCTCAAGAATGCCGGTATCTTTGCCCTTAAGAAACTGGTCAAACCAACGCACCTGCAGCCGATCGATTGGGTTGACTGCCGCTGGGCCAAAGTCTAACGCCCCAACCTTGCGCCCCCAGGGAATATGGGGCCACGGACCAATGATCAAATGTTGAGGGTTTTGGCTACGGGCAAGCATCTCCTTGTACAGCCGCAAATTTCCCGTCAGGTAGCTATCGAACCAGCCGCCAATGTGCAACATGGGCAAATCCACCGCATCCAAGTGAGGGGAGAGCTTCTGCCAGTATTCATCCGGCTCGGAATGCTCTAGCCAATCGAAGTAGTAGGACTGGGGTGCGTACTGCTGCAATACCCCAGGTTTGACTGGGATCGGGTCGTAAAGGGGTAGGTTGCGGGAGGCTTTGAACAACGCCTGGTAAGCGTTGGCATCTCCTCTCAGACGTGCCCCTTCGGTTTCCAATTGCAAAGCCCAGCTCAAGTTGCCCTGAAACTGGAATGCCCCTCCTTGATAGGCGGCATCCGCGTAGAGGTCGTAGGGCATCATGGCTGGACAAAGGGTCTTCAGAGCCACCGGGCGGGTGGAGGCGGCATACAGTTGGGTCATGCCCTGGTAGGAAAAGCCATACATGCCCACAGAGCCATTGCTACCTGGCAGGGTGGCCGCCCAATTGACGCTATCAAAGCCATCTTCTGCTTCGTGGCGAAAGGGATAAAAGGATCCCTTGGAGGTTCCTCGCCCGCGCACATCCTGAATGACGACAATGTAGCCCTGGGCTGCATACCAACTGGGGTGGGCATAGACCACCGTTGAGGCAATGGAGCGCCCATAAGGTTGCCGCATCAACAGAACGGGATAGGAACCGTCGACCGCCGGACGATAAACATCGGCATCCAATTGGATCCCGTCGCGGGTGAACATGGAGGCGGTTTCTCGGGGGCGAACAGGCAGCATCAGTTTAGCGGCTTAGGAAAAGAGCAAGGGGTAATTAAGGGATCAGGGATCCCTGTACCTACCCGATGATCTTAGGACAGTTGCGACTTAAGCCACTGAAAGGGCAGTTCTCCAGCAGCCTGAAAGCACCTGTAGATCATCCTCATCCAGCTCCGCAGGGGTACCTGCCCGGATCAGCTCGGCAAAGTCTTCATTGGGCACCATGATACACAGCGCATAAAGACGACCAGGGCCGGTGTTGTGGATTTCATGGACTCCCGTAGGCGGAACCAAAAGGCTATCTCCAGCTTTGATGGGGGCGGCTTTCCCATCACAAATGGCAACGCCCTCGCCCTTGAGGATGAAAAACATTTCGACGGCCAGTTGATGGCGATTGGGAGGGGTTTTACCCCCTTCATCAAAAATCTCAACACAAAAGGTCAACGAGATTTGTGAATGGGAGGGATCAAAAACAATAGCGAGCCGATTAGAGTCGTTGGGGCTAATGCGAAAGGCTTGATAATCGGCAGGGGTTTTGATCACTGGGATCACACATTGAGAGAAAGACTGGGAGAGAGTTTGCATGGAGATCCTCCGCTCAAGGGATGACTGGGTGCAAAGTCAGCAAGTTAGCGGGGAAGAGCCGCCAGCAAATCTGATGAAGAAGCTACAAATCCAAAGCACTGCTTGACGTTGTAAAGAGTAGCCAGCAAACAGTATTCCGGGGAGGTGGTGGCAGCACAATCTTCGAGCAAAATGCAATCGTAGCCGAGGAAATTAGCATCTTGTAACGTGGCCATGACACATTGGTCGATATTGACACCACCAAAAAAGAGTGTGGTTCGCCCGAGATTCTTCAGAATGCTATCTAAAGGAGTATCCCAAAAGCCACTCATGCGGAACTTATCGACCCAAATATCTTCGGGTTTGATCTCTAGCTCATCTACAACCGCGGCTGCCCAACTGTCTTTGGTGAGCACCCGCGCTCCATTTTTGGGCAAGGGATCCGCTAACCCTATGCCTTCTCCCGTCGGGTTATAGACGTGCCTGAGGCCGGCGCTGATATTGAGCAGGTCGGGTCGGTTGCCCCAGTTGACCCAGAGGATCGGAACTTGGGCTTGCCGCAACTCAGGGAGCAAGGTTTTCAAAGGGCCAATCGGAGCACGGGCCGGAGTGACATCGACACCGATACTGGCCAACCACCCATCCGGATGACAAAAGTCATTTTGCATATCGATAACAATCATCGCCGCCTTTGCCAGATCCAGCCGTAGGGTTTTGGTGGCGGTGGGCAGCAAGATGGGCCGGGGATCCAAAGGCGGACGGGTAATATCGGCCATTTCCGCATCAACAGCCCAAGCATTGGGAGGGATCCCTAGCGTTTTCAAGGGGCGATTTGGGGTGCTCATCACTGGAGTCTCCACTTGCGTAGCGCACCGTAGGCATGGGTTGAGAGGTGGGGAGTTGGAAGGACTGCCACCAACCACGCTTGACCTTAGTACACTCCTACCGTCACTTTGGAATCGTAGGTTACAGTTTTCTCACCTTATTTACGCATGGGATCCCCAATGAGGGGTGCAGATCAGCTGGGTTTGTTGCCGGAGTAGGTGGATCCATCTGGCAGGGTTGCACCTTTCAAAGACAGCCCCGGATAAGCCTCCAAACTGAGGTCAGCATTTTTCAAATTGGCTCCATCGAATCTTGCACCGTGGAGATTTGCTCCCCTGAGCACGCTACCTTCTAAGTCAGCCCCCACCAGGTGGGCATGACTTAAATCTGCTCCTCTCAAATTGTTCTCCCGCAAATCTGCACCAGTCAGATCTGCTCCACTGAGAAGCGCTCCTCTCAAGTTGGCATTTCGTAAAACGGCACTTTTTAATTGAGCGCTTTTGAGATTGGCTCCACTCAAGTCTTTGCCCGTTAAGTCACGACCCATCTCTCCAAAATTGACCAGTTCCCAAACCAGTTTCCACTTGGGATCCAATTTAGTCGTGCTAGAAATATGCGCAAATTTTAAATTGGCATGCCAGAGGATGGCCCCAGTAAGATCGGTGCCAGCCAAGTTGGCAAATTCTAGATTCGCCCGCTTCAGGTTGGCACCAGAAAGAATACAATCTTTTAAGTTGGCTTTTCTCAGCCAAGTTTCACTGAGATTTGCGTTGCGTAAATTCGTTCCTGCCAGGTTGACTCCGTCTAGCCTCCTCTGCCGCAAATTGGTCTCTGATAGATTGAGTCCACTGAGATCAAAGCCCTCGTTAACTTGAATGGCAGTTAAGTCTCGACCGGTCACATCTGTATTGAACACCTGCCACAACAATGTGTAAGCATCGCCCAACTGCGTTGAATCGGAGATGATCACTTTTCTTAAGTTTATGTAGTATATTGAATTGGCAGTTAACTTTGCTCTAGATAAGTCAGCTCCAAATAAGTTTGCCCTCTTCAGCAAGTCCGCCTTTAAGTGAGTATTTTTTAGGCAGGCATAGCTTAGATTGGCCTCTTCAAGACACACTTTGCTCAAGTCCATTCCTGATAAATCTGCAAATCGAAAGTCACGTTCTCCACTGGAATAAAGCCTTATAAGATTCTCAATGTCTCCGAGATCCCTTAGAGGTTTGGGAACGAGATGAACTCTGGGATCCCCTTGAGCCATCAACAATTCATAAGCCCTGGCTCTAACTTTCCAGTCAGGGTCGGTTTTGACAATCCGAAGTAAAAGTTTAATCCCTTTTTCACCAAAGCTGGGTATGCTTTCCAAAGCACGCAGTTTTCTTTCCAATTCCTGTGGGTGGTAAGCATCCCCTAGAGCCGCTGGATCCACTGAATTAGGTTCAGGCAACATGGGCCAATCAGCTTTGAGCAAACAGGCACAGTCTAGCAAGTCCAGGTGGGAGGGCAAGGAAGTTCCTGAAAGCGTGTCCAAGATCTCCTTTAGTGAAACCGCTGGGATCCCCTCCCTCGCGCTATGCTGTAGGGATGAAGATCGTGTAGAAATATGAACATCCTGCGTCAATACGTCTTCCCCGCTCTCATTTTGCTGGTGTTTCTATTCACCCTTGTGGTGGTGAGCATCCGCTCGTTTTTGCCGGGAGATATGGCTCAGCCTGCCCCAATTGAAGACCTAACCCCGATAGCAAGCTCTACTGCACTAATGGCTGAGAATGCCTGAACAAGGGATCCCGTTGCCCCCTGGCTACCGCTGGCGCATTGGCTCTGCCTGGGATCGGCCCCGCATCCGGCAAAGCTTGCAAGCAACTTTACAAGAGTCCTTCCCGGAGCAAACCAACTGGGATCATTTGGAGGTGACGCTGGATCGGCTGTTTGATCCGCCCAATACCCCTTGCTGGTGGATCCTAAAAGAAGAAACAGCGGAACCGGTGGGCTGTGTTTGGGTGGGGATTTCCACCGACCAAGCCACGCATCAGCGGGTAGCCTATATTTTTCTGCTCTGGGTGGATCCCGAACATCGGCGGCAAGGGCTGGGTAAAGCCCTAATTCAGCAGGTGGAACGGTGGGGATCCCAGCAGCAGCTGGCAGCCATCACCCTGCAGGTTTACCATCACAACCAAGCCGCCCTCAGCCTTTATCAGCAGGCGGATTTTGCGGTGCAGGGTTACTGGCTTCACAAACCCCTTACCCCTGCCCTTCCTGAAAATCGTGAAGTTTTGTAAATTAAGCGGGGATCCGGTCTTACTTGCCCTTTTGATGAAAACGATGGCATTGACTGGAGGAAGCATCCATGTCCAGACCCGTCAAACTAAGTGAAACCGAGATCCACGCCAAGCTGGAGACCCTGCCCGGCTGGTCTTTACAGGCTGGAAAACTGCATCGGGAGTTTCAATTTGCTTCTTTTGTTGAAGCTTTTGGTTGGATGAGCAGCGTTGCTTTGGTGGCTGAGAGCATGGGTCATCACCCCGATTGGAGCAATGTGTACAACCGCGTCAGCGTCGATCTCAACACCCACGATGTTGGCGGTATCACAGAGCTCGACTTCACGCTGGCGCAGCGCATGAGCGAGTTGGCCAAGTAGATCCTTTCTTTTCTTTGTCTATTCTTTAGGCCGTGGATCCCTTCAGACCCGTCTGGCTGGGTTTTGAAAGGGATCCCTTTTGCTTTGGCCCCATCAGATTTGTGTTGGGATCCCCATGGGTCTGATAAACTATGCGTAAGGTTAAGAAATGATAACTTTATGAAAGTTCTGGTTGTGGGGGCGACGGGAACGCTGGGCCGGCAAGTGGTGCGGCGAGCCATTGAAGAGGGGCATCAGGTGACCTGTCTGGTACGAAACCCCGCCAAGGCGGCTTTCTTAAGTGAGTGGGGGGCCCACCTCAAGGTGGGTAATTTGCTGCAACCGAGCACGCTTCAGGCGGCTATGGAGGGGATTGAAGCCGTCATCGACTGTGCCACGGTACGGGTAACCGATAGCCTCAGTGCCCGCCAAGTGGATTGGGATGGCAAAGTGGCCCTGATCAACGCGGCGCGGGCGGCTCAGGTGGGACATTTCATCTTTTTCTCGATTATGGGTGCCCACCATGAGTATGCCAATGTGCCGCTGATGAACTTCAAGCATCACATTGAGAAGTATTTGATTGGATCCCAGATGCCCTACACAATTTTTCGGACGGCGGGCTTCATGCAGGGCTTGATCAGTCAGTACGCTATCCCGATTTTGGAAGAACAAATGGTTTGGGTGACCAGTGAAACGGTACCCACGGCCTATCTGGATACGTGGGATGTGGCGCGATTTGCGGTGCGTGCCCTCAGTGTAGAAGCAGCCAAGCAACAGATTTTTCCTTTGGCGGGGCCAAAAGCCTGGACGGCCCGAGAAGTGATCGCCTTGTGTGAACAGCTATCCAGCAAAAAGGCCAAGGTGAGCACCATGCCACTAGGGTTATTGCGAGGAGCACGTAAAGTGGCACAGTTCTTTCAATGGAGCTGGAATATTGCCGACCGGCTTGCGTTTGCGGAAGTCATCGCCGCCAAAGAACCGATGCACGCCGATATGACCGCTGTTTATGAAACCTTGGGGATGGATCCCGCCTCGGTGACAACGCTGGAGGATTACCTGGCGGAGTATTTCCAAAAAATGCTGAAGCGCATCCGCGACCTGAAGGTCAAGCAGCCGAAGGTGAAAACTCCCTTCTAACCCATCTCAATCCCGGCGGGCCGCCCACTCCAAAGCCAACAAAGCCGTATTCACCAGCAAAGCCAGGGATCCCACCGCCAGGGATCCCGCCCAAATCTTGTCGTAGCGACCGGCCTGGGCGATACCATCAAACAGCAGCGTCCCCAGTCCTCCGGCCCCAAACTTGGCCCCAATCGTGGCAATGGCAATGGCCACAATCGCCGAAAGCCGCAGTCCTGCCAAAAAGATCGGCAGCATAAGAGGGACTTGCACCTGCCACCAGCGTTGCCAGAGGTTCATGCCCATGCCTTTGGCCGCTTCCAAAATCGCAGGCGGAATGGAGTGCAACCCCACAGAAATGTGGCGTACCAAGATCACTTGGGTGTAGAGCACCATGGCCACGATCACCGAGCGGGCATTGAGGCCAAACAAGGGCACCAACAAAATAATCAAGGCCAGGCTGGGCACGGTGTAGAGGGTGCTTAAGATTCCCATCACCGGCACCGTGAGCCAGCGCACCTGGTGGATCAACAGCGCAATCGGCAAGGCCAAAACCACGGCAATAGCTAGGGTGACCGCGATCATGACTATGTGCTCTTGGGTCAGCTGCCACACTAAGCCGGGATTGTTAAGGATGTAACTCATGCGGATCCCTGTGCTCCGTACGCGGGTGTCTCCTCCAGCACTGCCAAATCCCGAATGTGATCCAAGGTGAGAATGCCAATGGCCCGTCCATCCTCCCATACCGTTAGGGCCGCCGCCCCGGTTCGCAACAATACCGACAAGGCCCGCCGCAGGCTCTCCTGCGGTTTAACCACTGCTCCTTCTTGAATGGTGTGGTTATGGGGAATCTCCGCCATGGCGGTTTCCACCCGCAACACGCTCAGTTGCCGCACCATATCATCTGCCCCTAGCAACTCCTTGACAAAAGGGCTGGCCGGTTGGGTGAGCAGCCGAAAGGGGGTATCGAATTGAGCAACCCGTCCCTTATGCATGACCAAAATCTGATCCGCTAGACGCAGGGCCTCCTCCACATCGTGAGAAACGAAGAGGATGGTTTTTTTCAGCTGTCGTTGTAGGCGCAGGATCTCCTCTTGCAACTTGCTGCGGGTGATGGCATCGATGGCTCCGAAAGGCTCGTCCATGAGGAGGAGATCCGGATCTCCCGCCAGAGCCCGGGCCAAGCCCACCCGTTGTTGTTGCCCACCGGACAGTTGGGTGGGGTACCGGTGTCGATATTCATGGGGCGGTAAATTGACCAAACTAAGCAGATCATCCACCCGTTCGCGGATGCGCTCCTTTGCCCACCCCAAAAGCCTAGGTACCACGGATATATTTTGCGCTACGGTCATGTGGGGGAAAAGTCCCGACTGCTGGATGACATAACCAATGCGTTGCCGCAGAGCCGTGACGGGAAACTGGCGAATGTCTTTACCCTCGAGGCGAATTTGCCCTTGGGTGGGATCCACGAGGCGATTCACCATTTTCAGGAGGGTGGTCTTGCCACAGCCAGAAGGCCCCAAAATGACCACAAACTGGCCCGACTCCACGGAAAAGCTGCACTCATCCACTGCAGGACGGGAACTGTGGGGAAAGCGCAGCGATACCCGCTCGAACTCAATTTTGCTCACACTGGGGCCTCATCGAATGGCCAGGATTATTCCGTCAGAATGCCAGCTTTTACCAAAAAGGCTCTGGCTACATCCGCGGGTTCCTTTTGGTTGCCGCTCACCTCGTAGTTCAGCTCCTGCATCACCGCATCGGTGAGAAGAGGAGAAAGAGCATTCAAGGCTTCAGCAATACCAGGGTTGGCCTCTAGAGTATCTTGCCGCACCACGGGTGCCACTTGGTAGGGGGGGAAAAGTTGTTTGTCATCCTCTAAAAGCACCAGATCAAAAGCAGCAATTTCCCCATCGGTACCAAAGGCAACCGCTACATCTGCCTCACCATTCACCAAGCCCCGGTAGCGCAGGCCCGGATCCACAGCTTTGTACTCCTTGAGGCGGAAATTGCCATAGGTGGCTTGGATCCCAGGTAGACCATCTTCACGGGCTTGAAACTCGGGCGGCCCGATCATCACCAGTTCACTGGCTTTGGCGGCCATATCGGAAAGAGTGGCAATGCCCAACTCCGCTGCCCTAGCGCGGGTCATGGCCAGAGCTTGGGTGTTGTTCATGGGGGCGGGATCCAACCAAATCAGTTGGAACTGCGCTTCGTACTCGCGGGCTACGGTTTCATAAACTTCCGCCGGGTCACCACTGGTGGGCAATTTCAGGACGGTCAACAGCCCGGTACCCGTGTATTCCGGGTAAAGGTCGATCTCACCGCTGAGCAAACCCGCATGAGCCACAGGAGTGCCTCCAAGGTTGAGCTTCCGTTCGACGGTAAAACCGGCTGCCTCCAAAGCCAGGGCATACATTTCCCCCAGAATGAATTGCTCGGTAAAGTCCTTGGAGCCAACGGTGATGGTGTCAGCACGGCTGACTTGAGGAGCAAGGGTAAGGGCTGCCAACCCAGACAGGGCCAACAGGACAAGACGACGAGTGGTTTTCAGCATAAGCGGGGTGTAAGGGATCCCTGTTTCGAGACAACAGGCTTAGCCAGAATGTTTCCAGCCCTGAGACAGACGGACTAGGGTACAGTCCGCAAAGAAGTTTCGACCATTAAACCATTATTATCCCCAGGCTGATACTACAAAAATGGGTAGGGATCTCTTGCTGAAGGTTTGCTAGGCATCGGAGCATCACCCTTCACTGTTCACTGGCTACCGGGAAAGATCCTGTCGTAGCGCGAATGCGTTGACGGCGCCCACCCCGCTCGATTTCCAGCTCCAGGGTACTGCCTACTTCGGTGCGTTCCACCTCCTGTTGCACCTGATCTGCAGTGGTGACGGTACGGCCATTTACCGAGAGGATGACATCTCCAGAACGCAACCCTGACCGTTCAGCCGGGGATCCCTGCACCACTTCTCCAATCAGCACCCCCTGATCCACCGTTACGAAAATGCGGCTGTTGGGATCCTGATTGAGGCGTTCCTTCAACTCTGGAGTTAGGGTCACCATGCGGATGCCCAAATAGGGGTGATCCACCCTGCCGCGGGTGATCAGTTGGTTAGCCACCCGTTGGGCGGTTTCAATCGGAATGGCAAAGCCCAAGCCCTGCGCCCCCTGGATGATGGCGGTATTGACCCCAATCACTTCCCCTTGAGCGTTGAGCAATGGCCCCCCCGAGTTACCGGGGTTGATGGCAGCGTCGGTTTGGATAAAGGAAACTCGTTTGTCGGGCACACGAATTTCACCACTGGAACGTCCCAAAGCGCTGATAATGCCAGCAGTGACGGTGTTATCCAAGCCCAAGGGGTTGCCAATGGCGATGGCCCACTGCCCTGGTTCTAGGGTTTCGGAACGGCCCAACTGCACCGTCGGCAGGTTTTCGGCCTTGATCTTCACCACGGCTACATCGGTGACTGGATCGGAGCCGAGCACTTCTCCATCAAAACTGCGGGTGTCCTTCAAAGTGACCGTTACCTTGTCGGAGCCATCCACCACATGGGCATTGGTGATGATCTGACCATCGGTGCTGATAATAAACCCAGAACCAGTTCCCTGTTGTCGTCGTTGTCGGGGAATAGAAGGCATATTTTGGCCAAAGAAATCCCGGAAGAAGGGATCACTGAAAAACTCCTCCGGAAAAGCTCCCCGAGTAGGCACCGTGCGTTCCGAATCGATACGGACGACCGCTGGCCCCACCTTTTGCGCCACTTCGGCGATGAAGTTCATATTCAGTTGCGGCACCGCTGTCGTCTGAGCAGATACCCCTTTGCCTCCCATCAAGCCGGCCCCGAGCACCATCCCCACCACCAGGAGTAGAAGCGGAGAGAGGAAGGGCCGCAAAGTCAGTGGGGCGAAAAGGCGACTTAGAAAGGATTGAACCCTTTGCAGAGGAGCCTGGGATCCCAGAGAGGGCTGGCTTGGCGATGAACTGGAAGTTAACTTACTGCGCTTCATACCACACGAGAAGGACGAAAGGGTTTGGAACTGCTAAAAAGCTTTTGCCCCGCTCGAAGCGGGTGTCATCTGAATATCTGAAGCTCAATCTAGCATGGGGAATAAGGATCCCGTTGGGGATGGGGATGGCGCTTTTCCGTACCCCCATCTGAGCCAGAGAGCAGGAGAATATGCTCGCTCGATGTAGCCCATCTCACAAGGGTTTGGGTTTGATCAAGGTAAGGGATCCACATAAGAGAGCTGAATTTCGTCGAATGGAGCTATGGGACTTTTTGGGATCCCAGTTTGGATTTCAGTTTTCGGTCTGTTAGAGGCTACCTTAGATGTGTGATTTGGGGGTGAAACCATGACCAAACCCACTCGTCAAATTTTGGCTTCTTTGCTGGGGGGAGTGCTCTCGCTGCAAGTGGCCGGGCCTGTGTTAGCCCAGATGAGCAACTCGACGTTGCCGCCGCCCCCAGCAGGAGAGGGATGGCGCCCTGTCAATCCGCGCCCCCTCACACCCAGCGAAAGTGGCAGTGGTTTTGGCCAACCGCAACCTTTGCAGCCTAGCCAACAGTTTCAGTTGCAAACGGCTCTGCTGTTGCGTTCTGGAGATTTGATCCAAGCGGTGCATCGCTCGGGTGAAACCCTGCTGATTGCCCCAGGGGAAACTCGTGCCGTGAGCCTCAGCCTAGATACCCCCTTGCGGGATGTCTATGGAAATATGATCGTTCCGGCGGGGGCTACTCTAGAAGGGCAGTTTCAGCCGGTGAGTGGAGGGACCCAATTTGTTTCCCGTTCTCTGCTGATCAACGGACAGTCTTACCCCCTCTACGCCCAAAGCCAGGTGATTCCCTTACAAAAGGATCCCCGCCATACCTCCGGAGAGGCGATTGTCCAAGATGCGCTAATCGGGGCGGCAGCAGGGGCGATCCTGGGCGGTCTGTTTGGCAACCAGGTGATCTCGACAGAGAAGGTGCTGGGGGGAGCAGCAGCGGGGGCCGTGATTGGTAATGTGACGGCTCCAGAGGTTGCCGTGGTCAACCCCAATGCCAATCTGACCCTTACCGTTACCCAAGATTTTCAGCCCTACCTGCCTTAGTGGGATCCCGCGGGTGTGGCGGTGAGCCGATCCAAGATCTCATCATGGGACATCCCTTTGCGTACCCATTCTTCACAGTTGTGCAGACGTTGGGCGGTGCCAATTAAGAAACGGTTTTGGTTGGCCCCCAGGGATTCACAGGTGGTTTGGACACAGACCAGCTCACGGCCCGAGAGCAACGAGAAGAGGCTGGCCAGAACCCCTGCCTCCAAATAACAGCTAGGCTCGCGGGGTTTGTCGGCTTCCTCTGGGCCAAAGCTGTTGCGGGCCGCCAGCGCAAACCCAGAGTTGCACACGCTAGCCTGCACCACGCCCTGATCCCCGGCAGAAAAATCCAGGGTCAGTCTGCCCCAGCCGTGGGTAGCCCATAAATCGCTGAGAGCATCGAGGAGGATCCCCATCGGCAGCTCCCGCAGGGGTTGGTTGTGATAGCGGGAAAGTTCATCTTCAAAGCGGCGAAAAAATTCTTCCCCCCAATCGCGTCCGCAGTTGTAGAGGATGACACGGGCAGCTTGGCCGGTTTCGTAGCGCAAACCCGAATACAGAGCTTCTAGCAAGGGCATGGGGAAAGCGGCCAGTCGGTATCCACCTCGGCTTTCCAACATGCCGGTATGAATATCGGGGCGAATGTAGTAAGCAGGGCTAAAGCAATGCCCAGGCAGGGTTTGCTCCTGCAGAATCTCTTGTAGGGTGGTCATGGTTCTCCTCGCGGGCAGTTGGGTAACGGGAGTAAGGCGGACTTCAGATTGTGCAAGATTGGGGGCTCGGTTAACCGACCGGGGTTAACTGACCAGCATCGTCTTGGCCAAAATCAGGTAGGGGCGAATCATCTCGCTCTCTTCTGATCCGAAGACATAGGGGAGGGAGTCGAGCATCAGTTTGTAGGCCGGTTTGCATTCGTCGCGCATTTTGAAAGATTTGAGGATGGTCTCTAGCCAGTAGAGCAACTTATCCCGCAGGTAGTCTTCGTCGTTGAGCAACATGGCCATACAGCAGTAGCGCCACACCATACTGAGATCGCGGCGACACCGTTCCCACGCCAAGACCCCATGGCGACGGGTCAAGTTGGGTAGCATGGGCTGAAATTTCTCAATCACCCGATCCAGCAGCTCACTCTCTTTCGACTGGAGGACCTGGTAGATGCGCACTCGTTTCGGGATCCCTTCCACATAGTCGTGCAAACTTTTGAGTTCATTCGGGTGCAGGTAACGGCCTTCCGCGTTCTGAAGGAGATCCGCAAACATCAAGTTCATGGGTTGTCACTCCTTATTTGAGTTGGTGTGAGTTAGACAGACTGAGTTAGACAAACATTTCCATCAGAGTGAGGGCCGGTTCTGGAGAAGCGTGGGGTGGTTCCACTTCAGCGACAACGGATGGGGTAGGGCTGGGTTCTGCCTCGGGAGCTGGGCTAGGACAGGCAGCCCGCAACATTTGCCAGTAAGGGGCAACCAAATCCTGCTGCTCCGTTGGCAGCGATCCCTGAAGAGTCTGCCAGAGCTGGTCAAGGGCCTCTGGTAAGCCCAGATAGTATTCCATTGCTCCACAGATCCATTGCTGCAGCGGCAAGGGATCCCCCATGAGCAGGCTTAACCCGACGGAGCGCAAACACAGGGCCAATTGACGGGCTAGGAGGCATTGGGCAGGAGACAAGTTGGCAGTGTCTACGGATCCCTGCTGGTTTAAGACTTCTTGGATCCAAGTGAGTTCTTGTTGTTGAAACACTTGGTACAGATCCAATCGTTCTGGAAAGGAGAGAGAGTAGCGAATCAGGCTTTGCAGATCATCAGGAGGGAGGTAATCCCCTTCTCGATCGGCAATGCGCTCGGGCCAAGAGTAGATGTCATGCATAGGTAGGGGTTCCTTAAGCCATTAGAATCGAGAGCCATTCAAGTCAGCAAAAGGGGGAGGAGGCTTGAGGGCAACTTGCTAGAGCAAAGCCCCACCAAACAAAGCCGCAAAATCATCAAGCGTGAAGGGATCCTCCTCCGGCAATTCGGGCACAGGCTGTAGGCGCGGTCGGATCCCTGACCAGTTAAAGGCAGCAAAAAATTGTCCGACTGACTGGGTGAGAGGCAGCATTCCAGCTGGGGCAGAGATGGGATCCTCTGTGGGCAAGGTAGGAGTGAGGGGGCGGTTGTCCCAGTTCAACCCCTGTAAAAAAGCCGATAGCGGCTGAGTTAAATCTCGACCAGGATGTAGGGTGAGCATGGCTAAATCTCTGAAGAGCTGGGGATAAACAGTGATCACAAGACACTCACAATTGGTGCAAACGATGTTCGATCTCGCGTGCGCTTGCTCCTTCCGCAATCCAGAAATTGGCAGCATCAATTCGCTCTTGCCCACCCAGGAGGAATTTGCAGTAGGTTTCTCCCATGGCGTAGCACTGGATCTCGATGCAGCCTAGCTCTCTGGAGGTCATGGCAGTGAAGAACCCAGCAAACAAACCGGCATAGAGATGGCAGACAGGTTTGCCCACATCCCCAAGCGTGCGGGCCACCATCGAGTCGAATAGGTTGATAAACAAAAATCCCTTTTGCTTGGATTCTGTTTCCACTTCCCACTTACCCCAACCTTGGGCGGTAAAGGGCCACCACCAGGTTTCCAGCAGAAAGAGTAGGTTAGATTGCTTCACCCCGATCCCATATTCCCGTTCGTACCATTGGGAGAAATACACAGAATCCCGAGTGCCCCAATCCATGCCAATGGTGTACATAACAGCGGCAGAGGCATCCCCCACTTCCCGTTCCAAGCCCGTCTGCAGGCCAACGATAAAGTCTTCGCTAAGCAGGAGATTTTGAGTGTTATTCCAATCGATAATTGTGCCTTGGTCTCGATTAAATCGAAAGAAATCTCGGTAACTGTAGTGGGAATGTTTTTCACGACCAGTGGGCATTGTGACCGCGGGACGGGGATCGGGTCGAGAGGTAGAGGTGGTCATCGGTCTCTCCTGATGGAATAGATTCAAGCAATTCAATGCAAGAGCTGTAGCCGCTGAATGCTCAAGTTGCGAGAAGAAAAGTAGAGTTTGCTTTGGGGATTCCTAGAGGTCTATCTTCAAACTTCCCGAGTTTGTGCTAGGGTGCTACCAATTAGGTGGAAATCTTCATTTTCCAGTTGCTTTACGGTAGAACGGGTAATGACTTTACCTTGCTCGACCAAAACTTTCCCTGTGCGGGGATGAAGCAAGTCTTGTTCTGCTCGTCTGCCGATAAGAACTTCCACATCTTGTAGGGAGTTTACGTACATCCCTGGCGGCAGTTCCACCACCACGCCATCAGAAATCACTCTGGCTTGACAGGCAAGACGCGAATTGGTTTTGGCGCTGGTGATCACTTCAAGTGTTTTCGACTCGCGCGGGGTCATTGGCGTCAAACTGTCTAGACCCTCTTTGACATAGATGTGGCAGGTGGCACAAATGCCGCGACCATTACATTCTCGCGAAACGTGCAAATCCTCCGAAAGAATAGCTGATAGCAAGTTGCTATAGGTATCTACCTCGGAGATACGGGACAGAGGCTCCAGTCGAATTTGTTTAACCATAAATGGGATCCATCGGCGTGCTCAGCACATAATAATGGTCTGAATGTGATCTGGATGCTCCGGAATAATGGGCTGGTTGAGAATCAAGAGAAGCCCTCTTTTGTATTCTGCATTTTGGCTGGGGTTCTGTGAATAGGGATGAAATAATCCTTAACTACGAGTAAATACGGAATTTTTATTGATTTAGTTTTCTGGAAAGTAGAATTACGGAAACAGGCTCAGATCGGGTATTCTTCGTAAATATTTATCGCAAAATCCAGCAGCTGATCCTGCTGTCAAGATAAATCTGGATGAGAGCCTTTGCTTCCCTCTGCCTTGAGATGGATGAGCTTAATTCCAACTCTACGACAGCTTCATCATTTCTTTGAATGGGTCTTCTTGCCTTTTTCGCAAATTTAATCTTTCCGGTCAGTTTCGTTTATTAAGGAGCAACCATCATGGAGTCGCGTCAGCGAAATCGGGATCCTCAAGCCTTACAGAATCTTTTGCGCGCTGCCTATCAGCAGATTTTGGAACGCCAGCCCTACCAGCACGAAAAAGTAGGTGAGCTAGAAAAAATTGAGCAGGATTTTCTCCGGGGTCGGGTGGGTATTAAGCGTCTGGTTCGACAAGTAGGGGGATCCCATCTCTATCAGCAGCTCTTTTTTAATGCGGGTTGTAACACGCGTTGTGTGGAGCAGGGGTTCAAGCACTTTTTGGGGCGGGCGCCGGCAGATAAGGCTGAGGTGGCCACCTACCACGACATTTTGGTACGTCAGGGCTTCCAGGCGATGGTTAATGCTTTTGTGGATTCTGAGGAGTATCACCACCATTTCGGCAATGAGCGTCTGCCCCACCCGCGTCAACGGCTCATGGGGTACCCTCCTGTGGCTTACCTACTAACAGACCGCATGAACCGCAGCCATCAACTGGCGATGCAGGGATCGCCGCTTTTGCAAAGTTTGGCGGTGATGTAGAAGATGTCCCTGGGAAAAGCGGTATCGTAGGTGGAGATCCAACAGGGAAAGGCCGAAGGGCAACAGATGAGCTACGACGCAGTGGTGATCGGGGGTGGACACAACGGGTTGGTGAGTGCTTGCTACCTGGCCAAAGCAGGGAAAAAAGTCGTGGTGCTAGAGCGCTATCACACCGTTGGCGGTGCTGCCATCACCGAAGAGATCCACCCTGGGTTTCGCGTGTCGGTGGCTTCCTACTCCTGTAGCTTGCTGCGCCCGGAGATCATCCGCGATCTGCGTCTGCCGGATTACGGCTTTGAGGTCTATGCCAAGCAACCCTCCTACTTTATGCCCTTCCCCGATGGGCAACACCTTTTCCTCTATGCCGACAACCGCGCCAAAAGCAAAGCGGAAATTGCTAAGTTCTCTCCCAAGGATGCCGAGGCTTACGACCGCTGGGAGGATTTTTGGGATCGGGTGAATGGGGTGATTGAGCCCACGTTGATGCAGCCGCCGATATCGCTGGGGCAATTAGCGGATCGCTTTGCTCAAGCCGGATATGAAGATGATTTTCGGCGGATTATGCTCCTCTCCACCACCGATCTGCTGGATGAATTTTTTGAGTCCGAGCACGTCAAGGCGGCGATGGCTCCCCAATCTCTGATCGGGACGGCAGCCGGGCCGATGACTCCGGGTACACCTTATGTCTGGCTGATTCATGCGGTGGGTCGGGCAATCGGGATCCGTGGCGTATGGGGCTATGTACGTGGGGGAATGGGGGCGATCACCCAGGCCATGGCCAAGGCCGCCCTCGATTTGGGGGTGGAGATCCGTACCTCAGCTCCGGTAGCCGAGATCTGGGTGGAAAATGGCCAAGCCACAGGTGTCATTCTGGAAACCGGGGAGACCCTGCGGGCGCGGGCTATCCTCTCTAATGCCCATCCGCAGATCACGTTCTTAAAACTATGCCCCACGGGATCCCTGCCGCCGGAGTTTCGCACTCACCTAGAACGGCACTACCGCACCTGCGGGCCGGTCTATAAGCTCAACTTGGCCCTCGAGGAATTGCCCTGCTACACGGCAGCTCCGGCGGAGATCCCCCCGGAAGTGGTCAGTTCGGCCACGGTGGATATTGCCCCTTCGGTGGCTTATTTGGAGCGGGCCTGGGATGACTACAAGTACGGGATCCCTTCCCGGGATCCTTTTATTGAAATCTACAGCCAGTCCCCCACCGACCGAACAATGGCTCCGCCGGGCAAGCACATCCTCTCCTGTTTTTGCCAGTTTGTGCCCTACCAGCCGAAAGGGCGGGATTGGAACGATGGCCTCCGGGAGGAATTTGCCGATCGGGTGATCGATAAAATTGCCCAGTTTGCCCCCAATATCAAAAAGGCCGTCATTGCGCGGCAGATGTTGTCACCCGTGGATTTAGAAGCCCGCTTTGGCTTGATGGGGGGCAGCATTTTTCACGGAGAAATCACGCCGGATCAAAGCTACAACCTGCGGCCCATTTCCGGCTTTGCCGATTACCGCTCCCCGATTGCCGGTTTATATCTCTGTGGCTCCGGGGCCCATCCCGGCGGGGGTGTCACCGGGATCCCTGGCCATAATTGCGCCCAGGTGGTGCTCGGCGACTTCCCGAACCTGTAACCTACAAAAAAGGCTCAGCCACAATGACCAAGCCGGAAGGGATCCCTGGTTGGGAGTTAACTTGCTTCTGGCATTAAAGGTTAACCTGAACCCCGTTAAAGAACCCACGGATGATGAGAATGGCCCCTTGCTGAGTAGCCGGTGTACCCGGTTCATCGGCTGTACCCGCTTCAACGTTGCCGGTTGGGAACTCCTGCTCCAGGAACCACTGACCCGAAATGCGATCGGCAGAAGTGGTTTGGTCGAAAACAAGGTTAAAGTTCCCTCTTTGGGTGCCACCCCCAATATCAAGCCGGTTGAATGGTCCTGCCAACTGCGCTCCAGCAAGGCTTCGGAAGACGAAATCCCCTGTAGTGGGAACGATGCCTTGAAGAATAACAGGGCTAAGGTTATCCCCCTCTACAGGAGATCCAGGTAATGTGCCAGTGGAACGCTCAGTACGCAGCGAGAAAAAGTAATCAAAGGCAGTAGGAGCACCCGGACGGGTGGGAGGGGGTAGCTGGGGAATGGGGGTTGGGAAAGGTTCTGGGGGAGGACTGACTTGCACGAAGTTCAACACCGTACTGGTGTTAGCCGGGTCAAAAGAAGCTTGTACTCTTCCGCTCAGAGAACGCCGAATTCTCACCAATTGATTGGTCAGGATATTGGGTCGAGTCGGATCCGGCGCAAAAAGCACTGACTGGGTACCTACTTGAGTTGGCCGATAAACAATCTCCGCTTGGTTTGGCTGGAAGTTGAGGCGGGCCAACAAAGCCAGTGCATCTTCACCGCCACCATCTCCAGCAATGCCCCGCTGCCGCACCACAAAGCTAGCAGAGAAAGAGCCAGCTCCCATCGTTACAATCGCAGTGTCTGGGGGATCATCTCCTAGCGTTTCTCCCGTTACCGTATTGAATACATTGGTTGTGCGAGCTTGCAGAGAGGCATCCCCTTCAATCACCACCTGAGTGCCAGTGGTATTCACCAAGATCCGGTTCACCCGTAGCGTAAGAATGGTTCTTACTTGAACATCCTCATCAAGATCTGGATTGACCAATGCTCCACGGAAGCTGGAATTGACTCGGATTCGCTGATCTTCTGGCGTACTAGAAATCAGGTTGATTCCATTTACAAAGGCTTGCGTCTCCAAACGAGCATCATTAGGGGCAAAGGCAGTAATTTCCAAAGGTGGTAAGGTTGGAGGCAGAACAATGGCAAGTGTACTACCATCAACAGAGTCGCTGATGGTAGAGCCTGTCTGGCCTATGGGCCGAATAGAAGCCTCAATGTTGGTTAAGCGGGCTTCTCCACTCCCTTGAGTGCCTGTATTTCGTACAGCAATACCCTGGTCAAATCTTGGATTAACAAAGTCCAGTCTCATGCTGGTGGTTTCCAAAACCGAGCCTGGGGTGAACCGATATTCTTGGGCCGAGACAAACGCACTGGGATCCACCTGGACAGGCCCAGGTAACGCTGGGGACTCATCAACTTCACCGCAACTGGCTAGCAGCAATACTCCACATAAAACCGCCAATGAGCGACATTTGAAGTTCATACGGCACTTCCTCACACACCATAATCTATGCACGAAAGGAGACAACAGGCACTCGACCACAAACGCTACGGGTAAGCTGCCCACCCCTGCTCGAAGTAATAATACCCCATATGTAGGGGATGGGCCGTTTCCAGAAAATTCCTTTGATTTGCTTAGCCAGTGGGTTGACAATGCCCCAGGATGAAGTAGAACTAACAGCAGGCGATCCCTCCTTTGAAACGGGATCCCGTGGATACAGGCACATCCTGCAAATTTGTGGTTGAGTTGGATCCCTGCTGGACTTTGTCCGCAATTTTTTGGTGTGAGTGAGTGGAGAATTTCTCGATGAGACGACTTTCTGGCTCAGCCCTTTGCCGTGGCGGCCTCTCTCTTTTGGCAACCTGTGCCTCGATCGCGCTAGCAGCGGGTTGTAGCAGCGAGACGACGAGTGGTGTGCCCCCGTTGCTGAGTTCTAGCTCTGCCACCCCTCCACCTGTGGCGGTTGCCCCTACGCTTGCCCCCAACAATAACCCAACTACAGTACGTCCTGCGCCAGACTTTGCCCCGATTACGCCACCGCCGGTACGGCCCAACTTGCCGGATCAACCTCAATTTGATCCGACAAATCCGAACAGTGGGTTCAATGCCAACCAGGAACTTGCTTCGTTATCCTATAAGGTCGATATAGTTGATTTGATCGTACGTGGTACCATTGCTAGCGTTGATATACAGGTTTTGAACATTACTTGTGGTACAGATGTGACGGATGTCATTCTCCCAACCGCACTGGAACAATTTAAGAATCTGCTGATTGGTAGAGGCAATACCTTCGCTGATGCTGGAGGCTTTAATTTTAGCTTCACCTTCCCAACCGATCCTCGATTCTTCAATGATCTCAGAATCTTATCCAAGCGTATTCGCGGTGTTCGCAAGCTTGATGCCCAGGGGCAAGTTACCATTGAAGATGAATTGACGGGTGATGACATAGTTATTATTCTAACTATCCGAGATACCTTTGGTCAGGTTTTGCGAGTTGATAATTCCATATTTAGTGGAGAAGAAAGCCGAACAGAGATTCGCGGATCCCAGGTTCCTGCTTGTGGGAACTTGTAGAAAATGCAATTCTAGCAATGGTTTGACGGGCGAAGTTGAGGCTTAGTTGAGAACTTTAGAGAGTGTGAGAGGGTGTGGTGATGAGTAAGTTTCAAGTCCTGGCAATTGGTGGAACCTCGCTTGTGCTGATGGCTTCGACCCTCATTGGTTGTCAGCAGGCTAAGGATAAGAATGTGACGAGCTTTTTGCCGGGGCCAATAATTGGTGTGCAAAACCCAACTGTTCCGACCGGGAGTACCGGAGTGGGGTCAGGCCCGGTTGCTTCTAGTCAACCTACCCCTTCAGGCATTACTCGCCCCGTTTCTGCACCTACAACCGCTTCAGTACCTACTCCAGGTGCAGTCCCGCCAATCGCGGGTGAAGTTCCTGTAGCTCCACCCCCACCAACTCCAGTTCCTCCAGACTTAAGGGTTACTATCCTCCCAAATCGCTCAACAATTTCTGGTACCCTTACAACTGCTAGTCCAATTGCTTCAGTTAACCTAATCCTGGCAAATGTTACTGGAGGAGTTCCTTTTGATCCTCCTGCTTCAGGAGTTTTTGGTGCACCCAACCCTCCTTGTAATGGGACGGTTAACTGCAACTACCTAGTTGACTTTCAAATTCAACCTCTCCAGGGTTCTGTACCTGGTACTGCAAACGCTGCTGTCATTAATGGCCAAGTGTTTTTTCAGGCCCAATTTGATACTGCAGGTATTTTTGACGTGCAGTTTCGTGTCGAAGATTCGGTTGGAGCCATTCAGGTCTTTTCTGTTACCGTTGAAATAACGGATCGGAGGCCCTAATTTCTAGTTCAATAAAAAGCAGAGAAACTCATTTCCAAGTTCAGCTCTCAAAAAATCGCTGATTCTGGATCACCGATTTTCCTAAGCTTTTTGCCTTTGAGTAGATTCTTAACAAATGTTCAGTTTTGCTGCCACAAAATATTACTCAACTGCCATCAGCAAGGTTTCTGTGGCCATCTTGGATCAATTTCTTGCTCACCCTCTGCCCCAGATGGATGAGATTGTATAATTCAAGTACCACCCCTCAAAAGCCTGTATAAAGCCAGAGGGGTAGGCCGGAGCTCACCACATCAAAATGCAAACGCGCCAGGGCCTCTCCCCCAGGGATCAACCGCGCCCAGCCGCTGCGCCGTGGGATCAGATCATAAAACTTGGTCTCTGGCTCTA